>JAYEPK010000391.1:0-2515 GCA_034723935.1 Thermoplasmatota archaeon | reverse complement strand
CAGGTATCCGAGAGCTCCCATCGAACCGATCAGAACAGCGCTTTCCATCGGGATATGGGCAAAGTAGAGCACATAAGCTCCCCAGATGATCCCGAACAGGACCCCTGTCTTCGGTGAATGGAAAATCCCCCGGTGCTTCTTCGGGACAATGAGCGAAGAATAGGATACCGCCGTCCCGGCAAGAAAGATCAGTGAACCTTCGCCCTTGATGAACGAAATGCCGGAATCCAGGTTCCCTGACGAAAGTGTACCGAAGAGAGCAGGCATGAAGAGCATCGAACCCACGACCGGTCCTATGATCCATCTTACTTTTCCCCTGCCGTCGATATCCGGGAGCACGGAACCTATGATGACCGCGGACCCTCCAAACAGCAGGACAGGTCCGATTATCGGAAAGATCGCGAAAAGATGATCTAATGTGAAGCTCCCCTTCATTCCGAGGACCATTCCCGAAACGAGGGTAACGAATGCCATCAGGCCGAAGCTGATATGCACATCCCATCGAGGCATGCCATCCCCGTGTAACAATGAAACTCGAGATATTAAATGGTATTTATAGTTACGAACAAATAATTCTGAACTTATCAGTTCGTGATATCGTCATTGGGTAGAACTACGACATCTTGCCGATCTTTACCCAATGAAGATGCTCGCAGAACCGGAGTCCGAAGGAACTGATTCTGCTTGAGTCTATATGTTGAATACGATTTAATAAGTGTCAAAGGTGGAGTATTCGACTATATTTGCAATGATCCTGAAAGACAATCACCAGGGTTCGCTCTTAACGCCTATCTTGTAGCCGATGATATTTGCCACGGTATGTGCAAGGAATGCCACGACCAGGAAGAGAAGAGAGGCGATCCAGGCGCCATCGGCAATGAACGTATCGAACCACCACGGGAAGAAGGGTAGGATGAATATGGCCGTTCCGATAACATAATCCCACTGGTCAAGAAGGGGTGTTCTCTTTCCCCGGGGTCTGTTCAGAGCCCTCTTGATAAAGCTCCCCAGCATGTCTCCGAAAAGGGAACCGACAGGAAGTATCAGTATGATAACGAAGTTGAGCGGATACGGGCCCCAGAAGGAATCATGGATGTCGTTGATGCCGGTAAGATGCAAAGCGGTCATCAGCAGGATGCCAAGAAGACTGGCACAGGCAATTCCGCCAAGTGTACCGCTCCAGGTCTTTCCGTCGCCAAGATATCTCCGTCCGTCCTTTCTGGTCATTCCCATGTCTATGGGCTTCACTCCACCGAGGAAGGGAGCGAACGTGTTCGCTGTCATGGCAGGAAGCAGGATCACAACGATCCTGACCAGGTCCAGGAACACATCATACGGGAGCATCAGCTCCTCAAAGGGGTCAATGATTTAACTTTTATCCGATGAAAGAAGGCCACTCATTCTTGAAGCCCCTGCCCGCAGGTTGATCGAATATGTGGTTTCTCTCATTTGGCATCGGATTCTGACATCGCCTCTTCGTACTGCCGGTGATATCTCAGGAGGTCCTTGGACAATTTCGTGATATCCCTGAAGCCCATCCAGCTCTCTACATTATCTCCGTAGTGGAGTAGTATCATCCTCGGGATCCCCCTCACCCTGAACCTGCTCGCGAGCCCTCTCTGCCTCTCAACGTCCACCGTTCCCACGACAACCTTGCCACTGAGCTCCTTCGCAAGCCATTTGATCTTCGGTTTCATGTGCTTGCAGGGTGCACACCAATCTGCGTGGAACTCAAGGAGGAGGAACGGATACTTACGTGCGGCCTTCTCGAAATCCTTCTCCTTGAGGATGATCGCCCTTGTGGGGAACTCATCCAGGGGAAGTGGATCCCTGTCGGTTATCGGCTTGAAACCTTTCTTGAAGATGTCGAGGATCCCCATGGGGAGATATGGGAGCTGATAGAATATTAAACTGGCCCCTATCCAAATCCGTCAACAACTTCGTGACAGTACCCAATATGGCAAAGTTTTAAAACATCCTGAACGATAACCTCAATTGACATGGCTGTCCCTAGCAAGTTCACACCGGTCCAGAGGAGTCCTGTACCTCTTCCACCGCAGAAAAAGAAAGGTTCGTTCCCCGTGATATCAATACTGCTTCTGGCCATATACCTGACGTACCTTGGAGTGGCAATTGTCGCTCCGCTCTTCGTCTCTTCCCTGTCAGATTCACTGGATGATATTCTGTCTCCACTGTATCGCGTTGTGGCGGCAGCGGTCCTCTTTGCAGTGTTTGCCATGGCGATACTCTACATGACCTTCGTGGGAAGTTCCAACGAGGCTCTGCCTCCACCTGCTCCAAGGCCAAGACCGCCCGCTCCGTCAGGGGCCCTCGGACCGAGCAGGTTCAAACCGGTAGGAGTTCCATCAGCACCGGTTAAGTCCCCTCTGGTGCAGGCAAAGAAGGAGATGAAGCCTCCGGCGTCGAAGAGCTTTGGAAAACCGAAGGACAAACCCACCATCATAACATATCCCCTTGAGGTGGAAGGGGGGATCTTCGGAGATACATACATCCA
>JAYEPK010000390.1:0-2528 GCA_034723935.1 Thermoplasmatota archaeon | reverse complement strand
ATCACAGATGACATCGACGGCATTCCCCGGGTGATAGATGCGGGCCAGTGCAACGATTCCTACAGCCTTGCCGTGTTCGCTTTGAAGCTTGCAGAAGAGCTCGGGGTCAACGTCAACGACCTTCCCATCGAGTACAACATTGCGTGGTACGAGCAGAAGGCCGTATTGGTCCTTCTGGCACTTCTGCATCTTGGGATAAAGAAGATCCAACTGGGCCCCACACTTCCGGCTTTCGTTTCACCCAACGTCCTGAAAGTACTCGTTGACAAGTTCGAACTCGGACCTATCTCGACCGTCGAGCAGGATATCGCCAAGATGATGGGCTGAACGGCAAGGGTTAAAAAGTTCTTTCGAGAAGAAGAGATGATAAAATGAAGATCAAAGATTGGAAAGATGCTGATGTGAAGGAGACGGCCCACAAGGTCGATGTCAGATCGCTTTACAACAAGGACACTGCTCAGGCTGTTCATATTTTACTGAAACCTGGTGAGAGCCTTCTTCCTCATATTACACCGGTAGACATCTTCTTCTACATACTCGAGGGAGAGGCAACGATAACGGTAGGAGAAGAAACAGCATCGATTGGTCCAGATCATCTCATCGAGAGCCCGGCCGATATCCTGCACAAGGTTGCGAACAATGGTGATAAAGTAATGAGATTCCTGGTGATCAAGGCCCCAAGACCCTTGAAAGCCTCCAAGATCCTGTAATAAGCTTCAGTTTCCGGGAGGGGGGTTCCCGAAATGGAGACGGGGGTCGAAGCTAGATGAACTCACAGCTGATTTTAGATCATCCAGATGGAAATGAAGCAATCCCTTATCCTCCATCTCACCCAGTATATTGCTCCTGAACCCGTTCCTCGACAATATGAACTTAACCTTTTTACGGTTCACGGGAACCTTTTCACATCTTTCAAGGAACCGCCCCAGATCATCTCCTGAATATTTCCTGTTCCTCCATTTGAGATCGCCAAGGAGAACCTCCTTACCACCTTTATCCAGTGCAACCACATCCAGTTCGTCCTCTTTATACCACCAGGTCGAGACCTGAGAGAACCTTCCACTCCTCTTCATCAGATCTATCACCCCCTTTTCAAATATTCTCCCCATTGACATCTCGAACCCTTCCTTGATCATATTATAGTCCAGTGTGTCAAGTTCCATTTCCGTCCTTTGTGGTTGTATGAAGCGGAAGTAGAACTGCATGTAGTTATCCGAGAATATGTAACGTCCCATCCTGTTCCGTTTTTTTATACCGAACGGAACCTGGTATTCCAGGAATCCGGCCAGGGTCAAATTCGAGATATACTTGGAGATCATGCCCTTGTCCATCCCTGTCCGGTCGGAGATCTCTTTCTGTCTTCCAATACCGCATGATACGGCCTCCAGGATGTAGGTATAGTTCGATATGTTGGAGAACTCCTGAAGGAGCAGTATCCTTCCCTCATCCGACAGGTATTCGCCCTTGCGGAGGACCCTGTTATCGAGGTTCCAAAAAAATCCCCTATCCTTCCTGAATTTCAGAAGGTACTCGGGAATACCATCGCATACGGAATAGGTACGGAATATATCCTCAAGATCATATGAAGGGAGGAAATCCTTGATATTTCCGATCGGTAGAGGCATGAGCTTCCATTGTCCTTCCCTTCTGCCATATAATGGTGAGGACCTTGACAGCACCTTGTTCTCCATCATGGAGATGGAGGACCCGCAAAGAACTATCTTGATATCCCTTTCAGAAAGATGGAGGTCCCAAACACGCTGGATCTCGGATAATATATGAGGTCTGTATTTGAAGAGATACGGGAATTCGTCGATTACAAGAACCGTCCCAGCCGGCGCTCTTGATGAGAACTCTTCAAGGATCTCCTCAATTCCTCCGAATTCTATCCTGTGGAATGTCCCATCGCCCAGAAACTCTCCCATCCTTTTTGACATGTTCGATAGATTATCCTCAAGAGCGGTTTCGACTGCCATGTAATAAAGGCCATCTTCTCCCTTCAATGATTCCATAAGGAGTCTTGACTTTCCGGTCCTCCTTCTTCCGTAAAGGATGAACAGACGAGCACCCTCCCGGGAATATATGTCTTTGAGAAGAGACATCTCCCGGACCCTATCAATAAGTTGAGACATTATTATTATAATGTTTACTCAACTAAATAAATATTCTTATCTCCTGACAGGCTTGATCCGAATTGTTATCTGGAAAGGTCCAGGACATCGTAATGGTGATGGGGTGAGTGGGGGACGGTTTGAATTTGAAAAATAGTGGGGGGGGTCCGGGGCCCCCTATTTTTCAATTTTCCCACTTATAGCCAAAGTAGGAAAATTTCAAATGCCAGTATGCCATTGTATTGATGAATTTGATGAAAGGCCCTGCGAACGTTTCCGGCAATGGCGGTAAGAGGAAAGGTTCAAATCACCTCTCCCGCACCATTATTATGGGGTATTATACAGACAAGTCTGTAATGATACGATTGTTAGGGTATCCTAATAATTATCTACTTGTAGAAGGGAGATTTAAATAAT
>JAYEPK010000389.1:0-2532 GCA_034723935.1 Thermoplasmatota archaeon | reverse complement strand
GTTGTCCGAGGCCCTGAATTGGATGTGGACTTCCCCTGACAGGTAGATCAGTTCGATCCAGGCAGTTTTGATCTGCCCTGTTCTATCAGATCTCATCTGTAACCATTCGTTCCATTTTTTTCCATTCGATGATATGCGGATCTCTGCAGATGTCATATCTACACCAGAACCTCCGATATCACTTACGTCCATGGTGATGTTGACATTGTTTGCTGTGATCTCTGATCCGTTTTTGGGTTCCAGAAGAAGGATCGAAGGTCCCTCTGTATCAATACCGAAAAAGATGGCATCTGACGATCCTTCATTTCCAAGTATGTCTCTTGATGCCAGTTGAATGGCACCTTTCCACTCCACATTTAACATAGGCTCTATCACGACATGGAGCTCTCCGCCATCAAGGTCTTTTTCATTTTCCGTGAACCGGAGTCCACCATTTGTCCAATCAGACCATACTCCGGCATCTTCCTTCAAACGGTATTTCACGGACCCCAGATCTACACCTGCAGAGGTTGATGGCTCTCCATCCGTTATGATGATCTCAAGTTCAACATCAGAGTTGCCATACCATGGACCTATCTCGGACATGTCGAAAACAGGGCAGAGGTCATCAACAGAGCCGTGGGAACCTGTTGAGGCGGACATCTTTCCTGTCCAATCCACGGCGTTTACCATGAGGATGACATCTTCATTGTCTTTAATATCCATTGAAGTGTGATTTGCCGGATGATAGAGCATTGTCTGATCCATGATGGTGTATGCACCGTATCTATCGAGATATTGCATCTGGATACCTGCTCTTTTCGTGCCGTGTCTGTAATATATCTCGATAGACCTCAGTGTGCTTTCATCCTGTGTGAACGGACCGATCCTGGGTGAGCCGAGGAGATTATGCCAATCAAGGATCATTTCATCGTCAACAAAGACCTTTATCATACCATTTCCAATGAATTTCACATATTGTTCGTGTTCATCACACAGTTCAAAGCTTCCATGCCATCTGGCGGAGAAATGGTCCGGGGGTATCAATGAAGGTTCGGGACTCCAAAGTCCCCAATCAAGAAAATCCAATTCGGTATCCAAACGTTCCAATCCTGTTCTGAGGAACAGATCATCCTGAAAATAGGTTCCAAAGAGACCTCCGGAAGACGTTGGGACGTCATGAACACCACCGTATTCGATCATGTAATACCTGGTACCTGAACCGTTTGGATCTCCATTCATTCCCAGTTGAGCATCCCATCTGGCTTCGAAGATGCCATCCTTTGATAGATCAGCGACCCCATTGGAAGAGAGAAGTTCAAGATCTTCTGGTGAATCGGGTGGTGAGGGATCTACCGATATTACGAATGTTGATGGGTCACCTGTCGAAGGAAGACCATGTTTCCATTTATGATTTCCATCAAGTATTGGATCGACGGAGATAGCAAGATCATATCTGTTGATATTTTCAACCACCGTTGTCAACCATTCTTTACTATCATGCAAGATGCTGTCCAGTTCAATGCCATTATTTTCCAATCCAAATGAGAAAGGCCCCATCTTCACTGCTCTTTTCACATCATGCTTGTAGACCAGATCCGGAGGGTCAATTCCGATCTCCTCTCCTTCCGAAAACCATCTCCCTGGTCTGTTTACCGGATCCTTATTTGCATACAGCACGGGATCTCCGGATGATCTCACATCATTTCTGAATATCACTGCCTTTGGAAATGTCCGCTCAATGGTTTCGCTCGCATCCGATACGAGCTCAACATTGATATCAAGCCATCTGTTTGCAGCAAGATCCCAGTTCAGGGAGAGCGTGATATTGATCGATCCATCCTCACCGGAGTCCGTCCAGTTCACAAGTATGATTTCTGATAGCAGTGAATATGATAAAGCGAGGTTGGGTGTGTGATCTGTCCTTGAGAAATTCAATTCCAGATCCATGTTTTCGGCGTCAACTACTATCTTTCCTCCTGTGATGTTAGCGGATCCCCGGGTATTTCTGAACGGGACCATGAAAGAGATATTTCCGCTTCCAAGGAATACATTTCTATCTTCTGCGCCTGGTCCTGTGATCTCCATTCCATTGATCACAAGTCCTTTTCCACGAATGATATATGCTTCACCACACCTGGGTCTAAGATCATCAGGGCCATCTGCCATGGGCGATGTGAGGAAAATATCAGAGATGCCGTCGGAGTCAACATCTTCGATGATCATCTGGTATCCGAGATTGTCCTCGATATCATATCCATGAAGTATGAAGATGCCCTTTTTATTGCTTATCTGGACTATCCTGTTATCATCATTGAAGACATCTTTCAGATCATAGACCATGACCAATCCTGCTCTGTTCCTCTGTCTCCCATCTTTCTCCGGAAGGTCCTTGAGCGGAAGTCCTGCTATGAATTCCAGTTCGCCGTTGGCATCGATGTCCGCAATGTCGAACCTGTTACCAAGAGAATCCCCCATTATCTTGGGAGGACCATTGGTAAAACCTTGATTCCCGAACACGATCGAATCCGCATCATCATCCGCATTCATTGA
>JAYEPK010000388.1:0-2533 GCA_034723935.1 Thermoplasmatota archaeon | reverse complement strand
GGATGGGGTTCATCAGGACCTCAGAGAGCTCCTGGGTGGACAGGAACGGGAACGGTGTGATGGATGAGATGACCCTGTCCCAGGGTGAATCTCCCGGGCCGAGGTTCGTCGGAGCGGTTACCGACCCCGGGTTCCGGGAAAAGGGTGAGGGCACTGCGATCTTCATCTCTGATCCATCCATGTTCATGAACTGGATGATAGATGAAGAGGATAACATGGATCTCTTCAAAGCCCTTCTGGAATACCTCCTCCCGGACGGTGGGAAGGTAATTTTCGATGAGAGTACGCATGATGCCGATGGGAACATGCTGTTCCTCCAGAGGGGGCTCCGCCTGCCCGTGATGCTCAGCACGGATATAAACATGAAGATCGTGCTTGGAACCATTGCAGCTATCACTTTGTTCGCAGTAGCCTACATCCATGACCCCCCTGGAATGAAGAAGCATGTTTCCATACTTGACAGAACAGGTGTTGCAGAGATCGTTGACCCGTCCATCGACCTCGACGATGTTCCCGAGGTGAGAAAGGTTCTTCTCGACAGGGTTCGATTGGCACATGGTATGTCAATGGAGGCTTTCTCATTGCTTTCCTGGGAGCAGATAAAGGAGATGCTGGGAAACGATATCCTGTTCGAGTTTGCAAGGACAGGGGACCTCGGAAAAGAGGGCATGGACCTGACGGCACTACTTGTGGAGGTGAACGGTTGGGAAAAGAAATGACCGGGCACTCTTCCCGCGTTATCGGATATTCTACAGGGGCTATTGTATTGATCATTCTCGGAATTGTCCTTTCATCCCAGCTCTTCGTGATCGCAGGAGTGATCTGTCTTGGACTGGTAATTCTGTCCATTGGCCTTATCCCCAAACGTCCCGGTTTCAGCAGGGAGCTGGAACGGGTTCAGATATTTGAGGGGGGATCGATAAAGACAAGGGTCGAGATCGACGGTAGAGTGGGTGCCGGGAACCTCGAAATATTCGACAAGGTCTCTCCGAGCCTGGAGCTGAAAGGTTCCTCGAACAGCGCTCTTGTTCCCCCGGGCAAGAGGTCGTTCGATTACATGATCAATGCACCGCTTCGGGGATATCACGATATCGGACCCGCATCGATAAGGCGTTGGGATCCCCTCTGGCTCTGGTTCTCCGAGGGAAGTTACGGGAACAAGGACGAACTCACGGTCTTCCCGGTCATCACACCGATCGCAGGAAGGTCCATGCAGGTGAAGAGGTACAAGCACAGACCCGGGGAGATGAAATTGAAGAGGGTTGGAATGGGCAAGGAGTTCCATTCGATAAGGGATTACAACCCCACCGACCCCTTCAATACCATAAACTGGAAGGCCTATGCAAGGACCAGGAAGCTTCTTGTCAATCAGTTCGAGGCAGAGAGCGTTACGGACATCATGTTCCTCATCGATGCAAGGATGGTCACCCGGGTGGGTACAATGGTGGAGAACCCCCTCGAGAGGAGCATCAGACTTGCGGGGTCAATGGCTGCAAGACTCCTTCAGGGTTCGAACAGGGTCGGGTCCATCATCTACGGTTCGACGGTGACCGTGATCAAACCAAAAGGCGGCCCATCGGCTCTCACATCGATGATGCATGATCTGACGAACATCACTCCGATGGGTTACAACACACTTGGTTCGACCATCGAATATTCTCTGCCTTATCTTCCTCCGAACGTTCCAATATTCCTGCTCTCTCCCCTGTCGGAGGACCCGACCACAAGGGAAGCTGTGAAGAACCTGATCGGCAGGGGACATCCTCTTACCATTATATCTCCTGCCGGAGTGGAGTTCGAGAGGATCGTCTACATGGGCAAGCTAACACCGAGGTATCTACTGAAGAGGTTATCCCGTGAGAACATGCTGAAGGATATCAGGTCCATGGGTGCCAGGGTAATTGACTGGACCCCCGACAAGGACCTCTTCTGGGCCATGGAGGAGGTGTGGAAATGACATCGGAGATAGGAAAAGTGGAGAAGTATGTCATTATATCCCTCCCGGTCGTGTCCATACTGGCCGCCGGCCTGCTTTTTCACATCATGTTTCCCAACTACCGGGACCTTGCCGGATGGTTCCAATTTGAGATGTCCTCCATCCCGTTCATTCTATGGTCCGTTCTGGGGGCCGTCTCCGGTTTCATTGTCGGCCTGATCATCAGGTTGAAACCGGACCTGTTCAGGAGCTATTCCAGAAGGATCGTGGCCGGGTTCTTCGGCTGGCTTCTCCTATCTGTTATTATCTCCTCCCTGACCGAAGAGGGTAACCTTTTCGACAGGCTTGCCCAGGGTCCGCTGTTCAAAGCATGGGCCGTTATATTCCTGATATCGATATCGGGCTCCCCGACCTTCCTTGGAATAGTTGCTGTAATGGGACGGAAACGAACCGCCATTGCCGGGTCGATCCTGATGTTCTTCATGCTTGCCGCGTCATGCATGGTATTTTCACAGGCGGATTCCGCCAAGGTGATCTCCCAGGGTCCTTTTCTTTCCGTGCTTTTTGTCTGGTCCCTGATATCCTTTGTCGAGAGTG
>JAYEPK010000387.1:0-2541 GCA_034723935.1 Thermoplasmatota archaeon | reverse complement strand
TCCGGGGATTCATTGGTCTCCGATTCGGATGGTTTTTCAATATACCGGGAACTGTTCGACAAGGCCCTTGTTGATAGAGCGATCTCTTCCGGGGTCAAGTTCAGTTCCAAAACAGATGCAATATCGACCATCAGGAAGAAAGATCTCTGGGAGGTCACCACAAGCAAGGGCACTGTAAGATCCAGAGCAGTGATACTGGCAGCAGGTCCAACCTCGAGACTGAACTCCATGTTCGGACTTTCCGGCAACAAGGACCTGATGAAGGCCGTGGGCATGAAGATCCCAATCAGGGATGGTTCGGAGGTGATGGAATTTTACACCATGTCAAAGTTGAAAGGAGGTTACGGGTGGTGGTTCCCAAGAGGAAAGGAGGTGAATGCCGGGTTCTGCTCCGATTGCGACAACATGTCCCTCCTTCATGGGCTGCTCCGTTCGAAAGGGGTCCCCAAGGAAATAACGGGATCATATCATGGTGGTGTCATGCCACACGGAGGTCCTATTGAAAGGTTCACCGGAGAACAGGTGGTTGCGGTAGGTGACTGCGGAGGATTCTGCCACCCGGTCTCAAAAGGTGGAATACATTGTGCACTGCTCTCGGGAAGCATGGGTGCCGAAGCGATCGTCAGGACCCTTTCGGGGGAGGTTGGGGCTTTGAACGATCTCGTGAAACAGATCAAGGACCACCCAGCATTCTCTCATAAGAACATTGACAGGAGGGATTTCCTTGCATCACTATCAGATAAGGACCTGAATGCACTTACCTCGATAGCCGGGGGCAGGAACTTAAGAACGATCAACAAAGCGGTGGCCCTTAAAAAAGCCTTGAAGTATCCGAATCTAGTTGGTATCGCGATGAAAGGGCTCAAGATGGTTCTGGACGATAAGAGATGGATAGATCATACGTTCTAGGGCCCGAGTTCACTGTCAATATATCCATATAAATAAAAGCTGCCACAGGCCAATCCAATATCTTCATCCGATCCCAACTCTGATATCCAATGTCTGATGGCACTTCCCGGTTCTCTGAAGGTGAACACATCTATACTGTTCACATTATGGTGGGCCACCCCCTCAACGAGCCTGTTCAATTCCATGCTTCGATCCATTGGGAGCTCAAGGAGCGTGGCGCTCTCGAGATCTGATATAAGGTCAGTGCAGAAATTGGACACATCCTTGTCCTCCATCATGGAAAGGAGAAGATGTATCCTTTTATCCGGATACATGGACCTGACCGACCCAAGGAGCTGGACCGAGGCTTCCGGATTATGTGCACCATCAATGACAAGGATCCTGCCATTGTTCTTTCTGATCTCCATCCTGCCGGGTATTGAAGCTATTTCCAGTCCAGATGCAAGTTTTTTCGTGATCTCCTCCTTTGAATGGCCGTCCGTCAGCTCCTCCGGGAATGTTGTGAGTATCCTGTCCGAAGCGCTCATATCCCCACCATCAAGCCTTCTTCTTGCAAGGGTGGCCGGAAGCACCAGAAGTGATAGTGCAGTCGCACAGGCAGCATTTCCAGCCTGATACTCTCCACTTATTCCACAGATATGCTCTCCCGGAATATATATGTCGATCAGGTCAAAACATGGATCTGTCCCACTATCGCACCTGTCTACGATCTTCAGGTCGAACATGGTCCCTTGATCGACCGGATGAGTTCTTATCGAGATCACACGATGGTCGATCAACCCCATAGATCTAACGGCTCTCATGGTTTCTCGTTCATTCTCGGGGAGACAGAGTGCGATAACCGGACAGCCGTTCATAGTGCATGTTTCCAGTATGACCTTGAGGGGGCGCATGCTTTCCAGAGCATCATTGCGAAGGGGTCCGATCACTACCGGTGTTGATGTCTTGATTATGCCTGCTTTTTCACGGGCTATAGAGGTCAGGTCGCCCCCGAGGTGTTTCATATGGTCGAACGAGATGCTGGTGATACATACAGCATGGGGTTCGATCGTGTTGGTGGCATCCCATCTGCCCCCCATGCCAACTTCGACAATACTGACATCCGGACCATGGCTCCGGCAAAGAAGGAAATATGCACATGTCAGGAGCTCGAAATAGGTCAAACCCTGAGGAGGCCCGTTCTTCTCGATATTGATCCTGATCAACTCGATCATCGAGGAGAGTTCTGACAGGCTCACCTCCTCTCCGTCGAACCTGATCCTCTCGGTCAATCTCATCAGATGAGGAGAGGTGTAGATGCCAGAGGATAGTCCGAACTTTTCGAGGATGGATCCCAGTATCGCTGCCGTTGATCCCTTGCCGTTGGTACCTCCGATATGTACCGACGGATATTCCAGATGTGGCTCCCCGAAGTTCAGGAGGACATGTTCCATCCTTTCCAGTCCAGGTAATATCTTGAACTGTCCCAGGGAGTTCAGGTATGCAACGGGATCCATACACTCGATATCGTATTGATTGTATTTATAGTCACGAACTGATGAAATTGAACTTAATTGTTTGTGATATCGTCATTGGGTAAAACTACGACATCTTGCCGATCTTTACCCAATGAAGATGCTCGCAGAACCGGAT
>JAYEPK010000386.1:0-2544 GCA_034723935.1 Thermoplasmatota archaeon | reverse complement strand
GATGTCCGATCCCGGTGTTCTGAAAACATTCTTCTCATCAGGGAGATCGAGATCGACCTTTCAATCGATAGATCGGCCACGACAACAGGTTCCCTGAGGCCGTCTAACGGCACCTATTACACCGATCCCCATGATAGTGCGGTTCCCTACAGCTCCCATTACAATGTTGAACTGAAGGCAGAATACCTGATATCTTACGGCGGGACCGCTACAGAAAAGGAACTGAACGATACGATCATGAGGATCATCGATATCGATGTCACGGCGGACATCGAAGTCGTTTCGATGTGGCCCATGTCCGGTATAGATTATCAACAGAAAGGTAGCTTTATCGAGAGACTTGCGGATCAGATCCTTGAAGCAAAGAACGTTATCGTCGAGAAATTGGGAGATATCGGAAAGGCCGTCCTCGGAGACACCATGAGCTCCCTGAGGGAAGTACCCCCTCTGATAATGGACCTCATCGAGGGAAAGGAGCTGGACCTGGCAGAGATAAGCAGGGTAATATCCAACATCACCATGGATGCCTCATCGACCATCAGGGAAGGTGTGAAAGGAGCCATCAACAGGATAGTTGATATGGGAATTTCCGGTGCCATGGACCTTGTCCTCTCCCTGCTGGGGATCGACGAGATCAATGTCTCCTTCGATCTGGGACCCTTCAATATTCGCATCTATTCGGAACTAGAGGCACTTCAAGGTGGCAGTGGCACAATACTGGCACTGGACCTGCGGTTCGATCCGATAGGAATGTTCTCCCATCTGTCATTTTCCAGGGTGGACAACGAAACACTGGATTTCAACGGTACTCTGGTGTTCGATATTGGCCCCCTGTACCTGAGGGCGGAAATGGACCCTTTCATGATGAGAGCGCCTCACATGATATCCATCGAGGGAAGGTTCGATATTGAGAACGGCGATCCCATCAGGTTCTCCCTGAAATGCCCTGCACTCGATGAGTACAGATCATGCGAGGTCTCCCTGGGAGAGAGCCTGGGATTCGAACCCTTCGTTCCGATCCCTATACTCGGTATCAATGCGGTGCTCAATGCCGGTTTCAGATTGAGATACAGGATGCCCACGGAACTTACACCGCATCTCAACGAGGTGAACTTCAGGTCCGGAACCCTCACTTCCGTGGAAATCTACAATCCAAGGGAATGGCCCCTCTATGCTTCGACCATCGAGGTAGAGGACCTTGAAGGCAACTCCATCACCTCATGGAGGCTGGAGGAGCTGGATGGGAGCATATCGTTTATTGACATCTCATCAATGGATCCGTGGACGGGAGAGCCGGATACAACGGAAGGAACGAGGATCGTCCTCAGAGACCCGTCCGGGATAGTCATGGACGATGTCGAGGTCAACGAGGTCCGGAATGGATGGTTCTCACGGGACAGGGACGGGTTCGGTGTCTGGAGATGGGGCGATGGCTCCCCGGGAGCTCTCAACTCACCACTGCCTCTTGGAGATATCAAGACCATACTCATCTCCATCGCGATATCATCTCTCAAGGAGGCCTGGGAAATATCCTACGATGAATACGGTCTGTCGTTCGACATCGTGGTTCCCTTCCTGGAACTGGCCCTGGATCTCTTCATGGAAAGGTTCCTGGCGGTCGTGAGGGAACTTGTTATCGATGTTATGATGTTCCTTGACATCCTTATCACGGATTCTTCCGGAACTGCCGGGTCAGGCATGGAGCTCTTCTTCTCGGCTGACGGAGAGGCGGTTGCAGATTTTTTCCAGTGGCTATATGACAATGTCAAGACCTTCATCTCCAAGTTGGCCGACCCATCCGGGGCGGGGGATTACACAAGTTTCCCCTGGGAGATCCTGCACAGATGCCGGGTCGGCCTCATGCTCTTCTCGGAGGTGGAGCTCCCCATATCGATCTCGAGCATGGCTCCTCCCGGAGTAACCCTCCCCGATTCATTCCGGATCGCCGTTCAGGGGAGCTTCAGCATCTCCTTCCCCATGCTCCTTCTCGGAATGGATGTCGATGGGTTCTCCATCTCCTTCGGGGTCTACATAATGGAAGCTCCCGGCGAGCTTGTATCATTGTTCTATGATGTGACATCCACATCCATGACATCCGATCTATGGCTCCTGAAGGCCGAGATATGGCAGGGAGAATAGATCAGGTAGGAAAGATGCTGGTCCTTATGAGATATGTCCCATCTTCCTGGAGATCGGCATTCTTCCTGAAAGTGAGATGGTCATCTTCGGCATCCATCAGTGTGGTATCCGTATCATTCGGGAGCAGTACCGGAGTCCTGACACACCCTTCTTCCAGCTCGCCTTGATCGTTCTTGAACAGCAGCATTCGACCGGATGCATCAACGAGATCCGTTGAGATCACAACCTCCCTCTTCCATCCATCCACGACCTGACCGCTCTCATCACAAAGCTTCAGTACATCTTCTTTTAGATCTTTTGCAGTATCCGATAGTTCCTGATCCTCCGGATGGATGAAGAGCGATCTCCCATCAGCATGCTCCCTGACGCTCACATGTATCCTGCAAGGGGCACGTATGGTGTAAC
>JAYEPK010000385.1:0-2555 GCA_034723935.1 Thermoplasmatota archaeon | reverse complement strand
GAGCTCCCCGGGAACCATCAATTCCGATGCCGATATCATCAAAAATCCGTAAGCGGTCGCGGAACGTTCTTTATCCTCTTCTCTGCCGCTTTGAAATAGGTTTCATCTATCTCTATGCCTATGAACCTTCTACCGAGTTCCAACGACGCAACTCCCGTTGATCCAACACCCATGAAGGGATCGAATACAACATCTTTTTCATTGGAACCGATCTTTATCAGATGCTTCAAGACCCTCAAAGGTTTCTGTGTGGGGTGGTTCGGGTCTTTCACCCTCTCCCTGCCCATGCAGATGGGAGAATCAAGATGATTGTGCATCTCGTTTTGCTTCCCGAAGTTCCATGTATGTCCCTTGTTCCAACAGCATACAACCAATTCACAGCTGTTTAAGAAACCCGCTTTCCTGAACTTGGGAATGGGATTTGTCTTGTGCCAGACGAAGAACTGGAAGGTATCGAACTCGGGATCGAAGGCCTTGTGCCACTCCCCCATCAGATTGTAACTGCAGAATGCAAGCAGGTTTCCGGTGGGTTTCAGTATTCTCTTGAACTCCACGAGAACATCGGATGGTCTGAAGTCGACCTGGTCCCACCTGGCAAGATCGTTGTTGATCTCCTTCCTCCACTTGAACTTCATGTTCCCGGTCGAATACGAACTGAGATTATAGGGGGGATCCGTCAGGATCAGATCGATAGAGCCTGTTTCGATCTCATCTATCATCTTGAAGAGGTCCGAATTGTAAACCTCATATCTCCCGTCCATTGTCTCCATGAATGTGGGTCCTGATATTTGATTCTACCCTGCCTGGACACAAATGATTGATATGCGATAATTTCCATTACAACCTGATAACATGGCAAAGGATAGGATGTCCCTTCTCCGCTCATATATGAAGCATACGAACACCGTTTCGGTCTACACAAGGGAAGGGGAGCCCTTGCTGGCCGAAGTGGGCAGGTTCGTGGTCAACTTCCAGTACCTGGAATCAATAATGAACTCGATATTTCAGGAACTCTTCAAGATAGATGACCGGACCAATCTCGTTTTGGTGGACGGGATAAATATAATGGGAAAGAATACCAAGCTGTGCAAGCTCCTGAAACTGAAGCTCGGGCATTCGGACTTCTTCAACGATCTCTTCAAGATCACTTCAACGATCATTGAAAAGAGGAACTTCATAATACACTCCGAGATATTCGGTGATGCCGATACTATCAGTTTCAGTAACTATCCGAGAAGTATAAAACGGTTCGAATCCGAAAGGAGAAGATACGACCTTGATAAACTAAAGGAATTGAACATCAACACAAGGAACCTCATCTCCCTCTACACCATGATATTCATGGACCTTCTCCCGGACAACGAGGTTCCCTTCAGCGCAGATTACAACATGCTCTTCAAGAAGGCCCATGATAAATGATCGATCGTATAAACTAAATATCCCCTCATCATATTCATACAAGGGGAAGCTACGAATGTTCGAAGAATTGAGGAGAAAGAAAAAGGCATGGATAAGATTGACCACTATCATCAGCTCTGCATTCCTGATATCTTTCCTGTTCTACGTGATCCCAAATGCAATGGCACAGGATTGGGACGATGATGACGAAGTGGATGATGATGTTGATTCCTTTTTCTGCTGCTTCGGGAGCTTCTTCGCACTGACCTTGGGATTAACTGCAATATCGATGATCATACCGATCATGATAGGATTGTTCTTCACCGCAGGCATCGTCCTTGCGATCGTCCTTCTCATCAAGGTACTGAACAAGGACAATGAGAAGAAAAGTTCCGGGAAGAAGGTCAAGCCAATTTCATACAATGACCCTGCAGGATCTGATCGCCCGTGAACCGGATGAACTCTGTTATCCACCTGTCATCTCAGAATGAAATTCCAGGCAGGGTCTCGGTTTCCAGGACACCATCCTGGCTTCGAATTTTCTTGAGAACTATGTTTGATATCTCCTTGAAATCCCTGGCAGTTATCTTGGCTATGATATCATACTCTCCAAAAAGGAAGAACGCCTCATCGATCTCATCCATTGTCTTGAGGATGCCAAGGACCTTATCCTCCTTGTCGGCATCTGTCTGTATCAAAATGAACCCTATTACCACTATGTCACACTCAACTGCATATATATGAATAGGAGCATTTAAATTGTTGCATAATTCAAGGTCGTCAAAGCAGGAGGCACGACCAACAACAACATCCACAATGTTTCCACGGGTCCTTCCAGAGCAAATATGCCTAGTAACCCTTGCTTTTATCGATCAGATTTCTCAAAGACATTCCCTCCATGAGACGTTCCATGTTGTCAATGAACATGGATACTACTTCAGCATCCGCAGGATCCCCACCCACTGACGCATGTGGAGTAACAATAACATTCTCCATCGACCACAAGGGATTATCAGAAGACAGAGGTTCATCTCTGAACACATCCAGACCAGCTCCGCCGATCCATTTCTCATCAAGAGCACTGATCAACGCTTCTTCATCAACAAGTTCTCCCCTTCCGACATTGATAAAGAAAGCGGACCTCTTCATTGCCATGA
>JAYEPK010000384.1:0-2558 GCA_034723935.1 Thermoplasmatota archaeon | reverse complement strand
GTTCACGCCGTCTACACTGAGAGGCATGATGACCACCTGGACCTCGTTCCTCAGCCCGTCCGGGAATAGGGGGCGAATACCTCTATCTATCATCCTGCCGGTCAGAACAGCCTCTGTTGAAGGTCTTCCTTCCCTTTTAAGGAACCTCGGTCCCTTTATCTTGCCTACTGCGGAGTACCTTTCCTCGTAATCCACCATCAGAGGGAAGAAATTCATCCCTTCCCTTGCTGACTTTGACATGCAAACAGTTGCGAGGACCATTGTATCGCCTATCCTCGCTGTCACGGCAGCATCCGCCTGGTGCGCCATCCTGCCGTGTTCTATTGTTACTTTCTTTCCTGAATATTCCATTTCAAAGGTTTGTAAATTCATTGAATACCACCTTTCTATCTTTGCACAGGTGGGTAAAGTTCATTCTGTTCAACTCATGAATGAGGGATAGATGATCTATTTCCCCGGTCCTTGAAAAGGACCGCGAAGGTTCGCCAAAAGGCCCCCGCATGGGTCTTTGATAGACCAAGGCCGAAGGGTCCACCCCATCAACCTTATTGGACATTATCAAAGGACCAAGGATCTTTTTTTCCTTGTCCATATCGAACTTTCCTTTTTCCTGTGCTTCAAGGTCCAATCAGGGTATGTTTTATAAGCTTTTGCCCTTCCATTGTTGAAAAAGATTGAATATCATATAACCCCATCTGATGTTCAGTGGGATAGTATAACAGGATGGATCAAGATGGGAAAGATAGACTGGTATGATCAGTTCGTTGACCTCGGTTACACTCCGGATGAAAGCGAGATAGTGGTCCTTTTCTACTTCGAACCACCGGAAGGAATGTCGAAGAAGGAGTCTGCCGGCAGGATAGCTTCTGAGAGCTCAACCGGGACATGGACCACACTTGCCGATCTTCCGGAGAGGATGAAGAGGCTCCAGGCCACTGCATTCGAGATAGATGGTAATTTTCTGAAAGTTTCATATCCTCTGGATCTCTGGGAGAGGGGGAACATATGCCAACTGCTATCGGGTATTGCAGGTAACATCTTCGGCATGAAGGGAGTTCGGGACCTCAGATTGATAGATGCTTCACTGCCAGAGAGGTATATCAAGAGCTTCAAGGGGCCCAACATCTCGATGAAGGGTGCCAGAAGGATGATGAAGGTGAGCAAGAGACCCTTGACCGGAGCTGTCCCGAAGCCGAAGATAGGCTTTTCCGCATCGGAACATGCAAAGGTCGGTTACGAGACCTGGATGGGAGGATTTGATTTTGTCAAGGATGATGAGAACCTGACCTCCACCTCTTTCAATCGGTTCGAGAAGAGGGTCGAGCTCATGGCAAGGATGAGGGACAGGGCGGAAGATCGGACCGGTGATATCAAGGATGCCTATATCAACATCACCGCAGAGGTGGAGGAGATGAAAAAAAGAGCAAACCTCCTTCATGAACATGGGTTCAGGTATGCCATGATCGATGTCGTTGTTACAGGTCATGCCGGGGTCCAGACGATGCGCGAGCATTTGACCGACCTGGGAATGGCCATTCATGCCCACAGGGCGATGCATGCGGCGTTCACCAGGGATCCAAAACACGGCATTTCCATGCAGTTCTTGGCAAAGACCATGAGATTGATAGGTGTGAACCAGATACATTCGGGAACAGCCGTTGGCAAGTTGGTCGGCGGCAGGGATGAGGTTTCCTCCATCGCCGATGTTCTGAGAGAAAAGGTAACTCCGGAGACGGGAAAGATCCTGCTGAGACAGGATTGGGGGTCGATCAGGTCTGCATTCCCTGTATCATCAGGAGGACTGCACCCCGGTCTCGTACCCGAAGTAATGGACATCTACGGGAACGAGCTGGTGCTTCTTGTAAGCGGTGGGATCCACGGACATCCGAAAGGGACAAGGGCAGGAGCGAAGGCAGCCATGCAGGCCATAGAGGCGACCATGGATGGTCTTACACTGGAGGAGAAGTCAAAGAGCTCCAGGGAATTGGCCCAGGCTCTGGAGAAGTGGGGTTATCATAAACCGAAGTAGATCAGACAAGCCCGCACATTTCACTGACCAGTCCGGAGAACACCTTCAGAGCTTCTCTGATCGGGGCCGGTGTCGAGAGGTCCACTCCCGCATCTTTCAGAAGTTCCACTGGTGGTTTGGACCCTCCTGCTTTCAGCAGTCCAAGATATCTCTCGAGCTGATCCTTATCCCCTTCGAGTATCCTCGTTGCAACGGCGTTTGCGACCGAGAAACTTGTCGCATACTTGTATACATAGAAGTTGTAGTAGAAGTGCGGTATCCTCATCCATTCCAGCTCTATCTCCCTGTCCACGGTCATCTTCGGTCCGAAATAGTCCCGGTTGAGCTTCCCGTAATGTTCACTCAGGGAATCCGGTGTCAGGGGTATATTACTTTCCGCCATCTCTGTAATATCCCTTTCGAACTCCGCGAACATCGTCTGTCTGAACAAAGTCCCTTTGAACGATTCGAGATGGTGGTTGACGAGGTATGCCTGTTCCTCGTTTGATGTCCAGATGTTCTTGAGATGGTCAAGGAGAAGGGCCTCGTT
>JAYEPK010000383.1:0-2566 GCA_034723935.1 Thermoplasmatota archaeon | reverse complement strand
ACATTAGACCGCTGTAACCGGACCCGGTCAGCTCCGTGAACAGTTCGAAACCCCTCTCCCCGTCCTCTTCTTCAACAAGGTAGAGACCATTCTTCTTCAAGATGGGTTCTACCTTCTCCTTGACAGGTCCGGGGATCGAGGACTTCGGAATTGATGCTTCAATGGTCGAGAGCAGATCACCCATATTGAACGGTTTTTTCATCCCCACAATACCCATCTTAAGCGCTTCCCAAACGGCATTGTCATCAGCGCTGACCAGGATTATCTTCATCTCGGGATCAATGTCCTGGATCATCCTTGCAGCATCCAGGCCCCCCATCCCGGGCATTCTGTGGTCCATTATCACAAGGTCCGGTTTCTTCTCGAAACCTCTGAACATCTCCACAGCCTCTTCCCCGGTGCAGGCAACCCCTGCAACGTTGTAACCCCTCATAGAAAGAATATCTTTGTAGAGTTGCTGGATCATTTCCTCATCCTCTACAATGAATACATCCATCATCATATGCATCTCCTGTAATTTCTTTCAAGGATAGAATCCCCTCGTCTTAGATAAATTTTTACAAGATAATACGGAAAATGATAATTACAGGACCATTTGAAAGACGATGTTTCACCGAGGGCATGGAAAACCATTTATCAAATGAGAGCTAAAATCCAGATGGAGCATCTTTGATGAGCGAGGGGCCGGCCGTTTCACCATCCATGGCAGAGTATTTTACATCACTCAAGGAAGAGGCGAACAGAGCAGCAAGTATCGCAAGGGAAGCTCGTTCAAAGGGGTTTGATCCAACGGACGATGTCGAGATACCTTTCGCAGACGATCTCGCCGGCAGGGTCGAGAAACTGGTTGGTCCGAAAGGGGTTGCAAAGAGGATCAGAGAACTTTCACCGACCATGAGCAGGGAGAGGCTCCTCCTTCTCATCGCCCAGGAGGTCGCCCGTGATCTGATCTCGGAAGGGGAGAACAAGCAAAAGGCGCTTGATCAGGCAACAAGGACGGGGCTGGCAATACTGACAGAAGGTGTTCTCGTTGCACCGCTAGAAGGCATAGCAGATGTAAAGATAGGAACGAACTCCGACGGTTCAAGCTATGCTGACCTCTATTTCGCCGGCCCGATACGCGCTGCAGGAGGCACGGCTCAGGCAGTATCGGTGCTGATCGCAGATCAGGTAAGAAGATCACTGGGAATAGATGAGTTCAAGGTCACTGAGCAGGAAGTGTCAAGATACGTCGAGGAGTTCCAGCTATACAGGAACCTCCAGTACAAACCATCCAACAGCGAGATAGAAAGGGTTGTGAGGAACTGTCCGGTTTGCATCAATGGAGAAGGGACAGAGAAGGTCGAGGTCCAGGGTAACAGGGATCTTCCAAGGGTGTCCACGAACCAGGTCCGCTCGGGTATATGCCTTGTCATTGCAGAGGGAGTCCTCCTGAAAGCTAAGAAGATACTCAAGATCACAAAGTCCCTGGAGATCAAGGGATGGGAATTCCTCGAGGGTCTGAAGAAGAAAAAAGAGAAAGGGACCAAAAAGGAAAAAATACCAGACAAGGAGGACGAGCTTCTTGAGGCCATGATCTCAATGAAAGACATGGATGATGATGTCGGGAACTTTGTCGAAGATACCGACGATGAAGGTAATTATCTGGATTTCACTTTCGACCAGGATGATGCGAAGAATGAGGTCGTACAGCTCACAGATGACGGAATGTCGCCGAAGGTCGAAGCTGCAGTTAAATACATCAAGGACCTCATCGCGGGGAGACCGGTCTTCTCACATCCATCGAGACCCGGAGGTTTCAGGCTCAGGTACGGCAGAAGCAGGACCTGCGGACTTGCTTCTATCGGTGTCAATCCATATACTCTCTTCATCACAGGAGAGTTCATGGCAACAGGGACCCAGATCAAGATAGAAAGACCTGGAAAGGCCGGTGCTGTAACTCCCGTGGATTCCATAGAAGGTCCCATTGTCCTTCTCGAAAGCGGCGATCTGGTCAAGGTTGATTCCAGGGAGATGCTTGACAGGGTCAAGGGAAAGATCAAACAGATAACAGATGTCGGGGACATACTGATACCCTTCGGAGAGTTCGCAGAGAACAACCATGCACTTGTCCAGGGATGTTACAACAAGGACTGGTGGAGCTGGGAGGTCCAAACGGCGCTTTTCATGAAAAAGAATGAACTGTCGAACCACCCGTTCGAGGAGTCCTTCAACATCGAGAAAAAGATAAAGGAGATAAAAAAGAGAGCGCTTGAACCATATTCTGAACTGATCTCCACAATGAAAGGAGAAAACAGCGATGAAGATATCGAGAACTCGAAAAAACTCCTGAAGAAATGCGAGGAAACTGCAGAAAAGGAGACAAACAAACATCTAAGAGAAGCAGCAGAGAGGGCAAAAAAGGTCGAAGAGAAGATAATGAAGATAGACATATCCAGTTATATACCCAAGGAGGCAAAGGACGCTGTCAGGACCTCAAAAGAACTTGGCGTCCCCCTCCATCCCGAATGGACCATGCTCTGGCATGATATTGATATCATACAGCTGGGCAAGCTCAGGAACCACG
>JAYEPK010000382.1:0-2582 GCA_034723935.1 Thermoplasmatota archaeon | reverse complement strand
CTCGGCATCGCCATCATACCTATTCTTCGAATACTTCAGGGAACAGACCTTCAAGGGCATCCGATATTCCGGTCTTCGAGAACTTGCACACCGCAGACACGGCGCCGTTGTCCAGAGCCTGATTTACCAGACCCTCATCCTTTTCCGATCTATCATCCACTTCAAGTGATGTGAAGATCAGGATCTTTGCTTTCGGGTCGATCTTTCGGATCCTCCTCGTGGACTCCACGCCATCCATTTCCGGCATCATAAGGTCCATGGTAACCAGGTCCGGTCCAAGTTCTTGGTATAGGTCAATAGCCTCCAGACCGTTCCTCGCACGTCCCACAACCTCGAATTCCATCCATTCAAGGAAATCGCAGATCTGTTCCATGACCATCTCCTGGTCCTCGACCACAAGTATCTTTTGTCTCATGTTCATCCTCCATATCTTTTCGGATCGATCGGTCCTGAAAGACCGGACCCCATGAAATCATAACGATATACACCATCACTTTTCATCTCCCTTGCGGACACATGGAGAGCTTTTGATATGTTCCATCCGAACCTCTCGATGAGCTCCATCTTCCTGGCCGATCGTATCTCATCGAACCTTACCTCCATTCCTCCGAACTCGATGAAGGTCTCGCCATCCCTTGTGAACCTGTTGAAGAGTATGTATCTTACCGGATCGAACACATCGGTGTTGATCGTGTCCACGATCAGGTCCGCACCCCCCGGAACACGGGGAAAATCCAGTTTGAAAAGCGCTCCGCCGTACCCCTCCTCTGTTCCTTTCTCCTGAACACTGACCTGCCCGTGATATCTCTTCATCAATCTCCTCACCAGATAGAGACCGATACCCGAACCCGATGACCTCTTCGATCCCCTGAACATCCTGAACAGCTCCTCCCCCTTGCCTTCGGGAATTCCGGCACCATCATCCACAACGTTAACGGAATACCAACCTGTTGGGTCCCTCCCACCTTTGACCATTATCCTGACCTCTCTTTTCGAATGTTTGATGGAATTGTCAAAAAGGTTCTGGAAGATGTCCCTGATGAGAATATCAGCACGAACAAGTGGTGGTGGATCGTAGAAATCCACACTGAACTCCATTTCTTTCTCGGGGTAAGAAGACCTCATCACATCGATCGCATACTGGACCACCGACCTCAGATCGAAGATCTCCATGTCCTGCAGTTCCTTATAGGACTGCATTACCTTTCTTGCGTTCGATATCAGGGAGTTCATCTCTTTTGATTGGAACAGGATCCTGTCCAGGACCTTTGTCTGCCTGTCATCAACACTGCCGTAAACTCCCATTTTCAGCATTTCAATGTTATCGGTTATCGCCTTGTCGAAGTTCCTGATATCATGCGAGAGGATGGACGTTAGAAGCTCCAGATCTGATTCCATCTTCTTGATATCTGACACATCCCTGCAGTGAACGATCAGATTCTCGACCTTTCCTGAGCTGTCCATCATGGGCCAGGCCTTTATTGATATCTCCAACGGTCCGCGTTCCATGTTCAGAATGGCATAACCTGACCATGTCATCCCTTTCATTAGTGTGGACATCATATCCAGATATTTCTCCTCCAGACCTCCGAAAAGATCCGGGGGTGAGAACTCGATCTCATCATCCTCGATACCGAATATCTTCATGAAACCGCTGTTGAGCTTCACAACGTTCCCATCGGCATCCATCACCATTACAGCATCAGAAGAGGTCTCGATCACCCCGGCAAGCAGTCTCAGTTTCGCCTCCCTTTCCAGCCTTGACGATACATCCTTGATGAAGAGAAAACCTCTATTTTCCTCGGATCCGTCGAACCATACATAGTTAACCTCGGTATGAAATTCGGACCCATCGTGACGTGTGCAGAGGACTGTTTCCATGTCCCCCTCATCCTTTTCTGCCAAAGGATCCCTAGCTTTCGGGATATCGGCAATATCCTTGAAAAGAGAG
The DNA here is from genome assembly GCA_034723935.1 of Thermoplasmatota archaeon. GTDB lineage: Archaea > Thermoplasmatota > Penumbrarchaeia > Penumbrarchaeales > Penumbrarchaeaceae > JAYEPK01. Next base: position 631 of record JAYEPK010000382.1, on the reverse strand, counting down.
CTTGTCAGGGCCCCCTCGAGATCCGTATACCCGAAGGTCTCCCTTGCTTTCCTGTTTGCCTTCTCGATATGGCCATCTCTGACCAGGAATACACAGTCCGTGGAGCGATCCAGCAGGAGCATCTGATCTTCCCTGAGCCTCCTTAGCTCCCTTGCGATCTCCATACTTGCTGTAATGTCCTTGCCTGAGAGAATGTATGCTCTCCCGCCTCCTTCGTCGACCAGAAGCATCATCCTGCATTCAATTGTCCTATCCTTTCCCCTTGGATCAACAAGCGGAAGTTCGAACGGGACCACATCATTGTTCGTGTTCAATGGTCCAAGCACTTCTTTCTTCAGGTCAAAAGAACTCTTGCCGGAGAGCTCATCCCACATATCCAGCCCGATGATATCATCCGGGTCATAACCGGTGTGTACCCTGGTTGATTCACTTGCAGAGGTTATTCTGTGGTTCTCATCAATGAAAAGCACCATATCTTCGAGATCATCGAAAAGCGCAAGGTAGGGACTGTGCTTGCGATGATCGTCGAGACCGGGCCCAGGCTCCATATATTTCCATCAAAAAATGGAGAATATCAATGTTTTCATCCCATTACCAGATTGAAAAACTAACATCGGTCAAGAACTCAGGG
>JAYEPK010000381.1:0-2590 GCA_034723935.1 Thermoplasmatota archaeon | reverse complement strand
TATTTGGGCCCTGGCTTTTGGTCGGGGTCCTTTTTTTTTATTTTAATTTTTAAATATTGAACAATATGTATAATATAGTATGGAGAAACCATCCCAATACTTCTTAATAAATACTAACTCTGAAATCGATCTAATAAATGGATATGTTCCAATAGGGGTGTAACAAATGGTGAAGGAAAATTCTGGAATGAAGGGATCGATTCTGCTGGCAGTGGTAATTGTAGCAATGATGCTGATCCCAGTTATTCAGCTGGGTTCAGGTGGTCATGGTGAAAATAGAGCGTTGTCTGAAGAGGGTGAGCCTGATATACTTCAGGGAACCCTCGATCTTAGTAGCACCACAATGGAGCAGTACATCAAGGGCGAGAACGAAGACGACTATCTTGGTTATTCGATCGAGAAAGCGGACCTGAACAATGATGGCAATGATGATATCATACTTGGTGCTCCCGAATACAATAATTCTCAAGGTGCGATTTTCATTTACTTCGGTGGTACGAAGGAGAGGATCCTGGATCATGACCTCGCTGATGTGGTGATCGAGCATAACGAGATCGAAGCCTATTTTGGATTGAATATAAAGGTTGGAGATGTTGACAACGATGGTATGCAGGACATACTCGTTGGTGGTTATGCCGATCAGTTCTTCGGTGAGGGTCCAAAGACGCATTACCCCAAGGTATTCCTTTTTATGGGGAAACACGGATGGCCGGAGTCCATTACGACTGCAGATGCGGATTCAACCTTTATCGGAAGTTCAAAGAAGCACAATTTCGGATGGGATATAGATATAGGTGATATCACCGGGGATGGTTATGATGACATCGCCATTTCCGAGATCAAGATCGAAGGAGGTGGCGGAGGATCAGGTCCGGTAAAATATGATGAAGATACTAACATCGCCTATGATGCTACAGCAAAGGGTGGCGGTGGATCCGGATCGGCTCCTTACTCAATATCTAAGTGGAACGATGGGACCCTAACAGGTCAGAATGCCTTCATATGGTGCAATGGGTATGGGACCGATGGAGCATACATGGAATATGAGTGGGATAAACCGGTATATATAGGAGCTTTTGCCATCTACCAATACTATACACGCAACACAAGAACGCTCATCGGATGCAAGGACATGCAGTACTGGGACGGCAAGGAATACAAGAGCCTTGGTGGATTCCATGCTGCCGATGAAGGTTTGTATACCACAGGTCAGCCATATACGAGGGTTCTGCCCAAGGCCGTTAAGACAACGAACTTCCGTCTCTACAACATACTTGGATACCTTGGTCAGGTAAGCAACCCTTCGGTTTCCGAATGGGAAATTTATCCTCCGATCGGTGGTATGTCGGAAGGATATACGAATGGGTCCGTATACCTGTTCGATGGAACGGATGCCATGCAGTCAGAATACAATATATCCTACGGTTCGGGACCGGGAGGATACGACCATCAGATCAACAATTCAGTGAACAACATCGGCCTCGCAACAACTGACCTGGATATTGGAGATGTCAATGGAGATGGTTACCAGGATATATTGATAGGTTCGGGAATGAGCAGAATGGAGGGGCCGAACTCAGGCGGTGCCCAGGTGGTATTCGGCGGAGGCAACATGCCAACGGTGATCGATCTTTTCACATATTCTCATGTGAATATAACATCGTTCACAGATTTCAGTCTATCATACATAACTCATGCTGATATTAACGGCGATGGCATCGATGACATATTGACCTCCTCGCCGAATGCGTTCAATGATTTCCGGGGTGGTGTTTTTGCATTCTACGGCGATCAATTGTTCCCCACAGGGCAAATATCCATACTGGACAATGATTTCATGATCAGGGGGCCATTACCGGAATGGGAGTTCAACATTGTATCAGCAGGAGATATGAACGATGACGGGAGGGACGATCTCTGGATCCGGTCCAATGATGAGATTGGAGATTCCAAAGCTGGTATTTACTATCTGCTTTACATGAACCAGACGGATGATCTTCCGGACCCGTCGGTCTACAATATGAAGTTCGAGACACCCCTTTTCAGGGTTCTATCACCCAGTTCCGATTCCAGCTTTGGTTATTATACCAAGAGCAATCTCCTGACACTTGATTTCAACGGTGATGGCATTCTGGAGATCGTAGCAGCCGATTTTGACGGCTCGGTATTCGGAAGTCCCTCGGAGTCTGGTGGTGCATATATCTACTATCAGTTCACGACGGAGATCCAGGTGAGTTTCTTTGATATTCTTGATCTTCATGGGGAGGGAGACATTGCTTGTCCCGGGAACGAGTATCATACTTACGGTCATGTTTTGAATACGTGGTCGCTGGATGATTTCCGGTCCCTGGACCTTCGTTTTGTTTTCCATGGTGAGGGCATCGAGGGTGAGACGATCTCCTTTTTCTGGGATCGTGCGCTTATGACGATGAGGATGAGGGTGACCCCTTATGACTGGATCCAGATGACGTCCAGTGCTTTTGTTCCCGATGGTGGTGATGGGATGTATATTTACTTCAATTTCACCGTGAGCAATTACATACCTTCGGAGGAGTCTATTGACATGCTTTTGGAGGTATCCGGTGGAATT
>JAYEPK010000380.1:0-2592 GCA_034723935.1 Thermoplasmatota archaeon | reverse complement strand
GGCAGGCTATAGGTGTTGCTTCCCAGGTGTGTTATGGAGTTTCCGAAGGTTTTATCTTACATTTAGCCGCATTTCCTGCATTTTCCGTCCGAGATACCTTTTGAAGAGGAAAGGAAATGATCCCTTGTTATGACCGGTCTTTTACATGAGGGACAGAATGTCGTGTTGTAATCCTTTCCACCCATATTCCCTATGTACACAAATTTGATCCCCCCGCCTACCGCTTTATCCCTGATGCTCTCGAGCGAGCCTCGTGATGTCGGGGGAACATCGACCATTTTGTAGTCCGGATGGAACCTGTTGAAATGGACCGGAACGTCCTCTCCCAGTTTGTTCATTACCCAATCAATGAAACCCTCTATCTGGACATCATCATCGTTCCGGCCGGGAATAACAAGATACGCGATCTCGATATGAACACCGATATCAAGAGCGGATCTGACATTTTCGATGACCGGAGCCAATCTGCCTCCGGTCACTTCCCTGTAAAAAGCCTCGCTGAATCCCTTGACATCGATGTTCGCCCCATCCGTGTGTTCCATCAGTTCGTTCCAGGGTTCCGGAGAGAGGTAACCATTGGTCACCATGACCGTTCTGGACCTGCTTTCCCGAAGCATTGGGCAGACATCCATCAGATACTCGTGGTTTATCGTGGGTTCATTGTAGGTGAAGGCAACACCTACACTGTCGCTTTTCCCGGCCATTTCGACCAGTTTCCCAGGAGAAATGAAGTACCCCTCCATACCTGCCGCTCTTTCCCTGGCCAGGCTGAAGTTCTGGCAGTGGAGGCATGTCATGTTGCATCCCACGGACCCAAGTGACAATATGGACGATCCGGGCAGGAAATGGTTCAACGGTTTCTTCTCGATGGGATCAAGGTGGACCGCAGGATAGATGCCGTATGCCTTTGCCTTCAGCTCTCCGCTTTCATTCGTCCGGATACCACAGAGACCATATCCTCCCTCCTTGATCCTGCATCTGTGTGGGCATAGATGGCACTCAACATCTCCATTGGCCCTCGAGACCCAGTTCTGTGCTGTTCTGTCCTTCATCAAAGCTCAACTCCATTTGTGATCGTAAAAACCTATCGGGAGTGGACCTATATAAAAACCATTATCGGTGACCCTTCTTGGACCTTACCTGATCGCTCCGGAAAGTATTGCATATCTACCAGAACCTATCAAATGCGCCTATCGGATCCGGAATGCCAAGCATCTCTTTCAATCTTGACGCGTTCTTCGGAGCCATTCCTCTTGGATGATTGTTGAAGAAGATCCGGGTGTCATTTCCGACCTTAGATGCCATTATCCGGATCTCTTCCTCCCGGGAGAGCAGCTCTTCATCCGTGTAGCAGTGATCATAGCGGGCACTCGGGTCGCTCTCATTCGTTCTGAACCACCCTTCCTTGTTCCTGCCGTGGAACCTTATGTAATTGTACCTGGATGTCTCCTCGGAGAGCCAGGGGAAGGAAGGCCCATCCACGGTCACAAGTGTAACACCGTTCTGCAGGAGTATGTCCACGGCCTCGCGCCTCAGCCCCAACTCCTCGTTCAGCCAAGATGAATTCCTGAGTTCGATCGCAGGCTCCCCGGGAAGAGATCGGAGGCACTCGGATATCTCTTTGAGCCTTTTCATTCCCAAAATGTACCCGGGGACCGGGACCATGGGTCTTGATCTCGCCTTGTACTTTATATCACCCCTTACAGTGAAATACGGAGATGCCTGAAAAAGGACAGCTCCAAGAACTCCGGCATCATCAAGGGGCATAAGGACGGCTTTTTCGAACTTCACAAGTTCCGACACCATCCTGGAAGCATCCTCGTCCATTGTCATATCATGGGAGATAACCCTGGGAATTTTTATGGTGATCTCGCGACCTTCCCATCTGGAACACTCCCTGGCCCATGCTTCCACGGTTGACCTTTTTGGAACATCGTAGAAAGTGGAATTGACCTCTACGATGTCGAACCTTGAAAAGTAGATTCCGAGCATATCTCTGCTCGAGGTCCCACCCGGATAGAACGGACCGATCCAGTCCTTGTAGGACCAGCCACTGTTACCGATCCTGATGGAGCCCATGCTTACACCGGATCAGTCTTCCAGCTTGCCGCTCTTGCCACAGCTTGGACATTTGATCTTCAGAGGTCTCTTCTCGGACATGATCGGGATGGGTGAGTCGCAGTTCGGGCATGGTATGAAACCTACCGGTATCGGTTCCTTGCTTACTTTTTCCTCCTCAAGGCTGAACTCATCTGTTCCCAGCTCGTAGACCTTTGCCTCACCATCATGGAACACCTCCGCGGTGGTTTCGTTCATCTCAATGGTCTTGGTCTCACCCAGGTCCATTACCTGACCGCTGGGGCGGTATACCGGGCCCTGAATACCTTCCATCTCCGTCTCCTTGAACTCTATTGAGAAGTATCTGTATTCAAAGTCGGGAAAGTAGTCCTTCTTCTTCTTGTCAGCCAAGATGTCACCCGTCCTCCGAGGCCTTTTCTAGCATAAAAATATATTCATTACGAAACATTACGAAACGTGTCCAGTCAGGGGAAAATAAAGCTCATTTCGAGAGGTATATATCTAATCTCTTAG
>JAYEPK010000379.1:0-11120 GCA_034723935.1 Thermoplasmatota archaeon | reverse complement strand
TTTTTGAGTATTCTTTCTCTCTCGGGAACGTTTACAAGCTCCACGGATGCACCGGCCAGATTGATGTTCGAACCGATGAGATCCAGGTTCTCCAGTTCGGTGTTCAGTATCGCATCCCGAATACCGCATTGACCTGTAAGGATCTCATACACCGTAAATTCCAGTTCGTTCTTATCGAAACCCAGTCCAGATGAGGTGTTTCCCTGGGTATCCATATCGATCAACAACACCCTCTTTCCAAGGAAAGAAAGGGATGCTGACAGATTGATCGCGGTCGTGGTCTTACCCACACCACCCTTCTGGTTCACTATTGTTATTACTCTTGCCATTCACTTCCCCCAGCTATTGATCTATTCGTTTTTTAAAGAACTGATATGTTCCTATATGTATGTTTTGTTATAATTCCATGCATCCCGCGTTATCACAACTCATCTACCTTGCACGTTTCCGAACGTCAGAGAAATTAAGGAAAGCTTCTTCGTCCAGCTTCTTCCCCCATGGTGTCGGGTAGTTCCTATCCAGACATGCCATGCAGATCTCATCCCTCGACATACCAAGAGCTTTCAGAAGACCTTCATGGGTCATGTATTTCAAGCTGTCAGCATTTATTTTCTCTGCAATTTCATCCTGCATACTGGTGTCCAGGGCCCCGCCATGGATATGATCACCATATGGTGCTGCTATCAGTTCATTGAAGGACCTCATGTCGATCCCGTAATAACAGGGGGCGATCACCGGAGGGGTTGCTACCCTGACATGCACCTCGCTGGCACCACCGATCTGTCTCAGATGATACTTGACGAGCGTGGCCATTGTCGTTGACCTGACAATGGAATCATCGACAACTATGACCTTTTTCCCCTTCAGTACCGACGGTATCGGCAGGAACTTCCTCTTGACCTTCATGGATCTGTCACCCCCGTCAATGAAGGTCCTGCCCTTTCCCACGGCTATCAGGCCTTCATCATAGATCTGTGGGCAACCCACCGCTTTCGCATAAGAGTTTGCTATGGGCCTTGCAGTATCGGGAACAGGTATAACGACCCAATCCCTATCATTCACCGCTTGGTCCTCGATCCTGGCAAGTTCTTCACCACATCTTTTTCTGATATCGTAAACCGACCTGCCATCTATCTCGGAGGTAACATTTGCAAAGTACAGGAACTCGAAAAAGCACAAGGACTTCCGTCTGGGTTCGGCATACCTGTAATATTCGATCCCCCCCTCCTTCATTACAGCCATCTCTCCAGGCATTATATGTCTGGTTCCTTCTGTCCCGTGCCTGTGAAGTGCACAGGTCTCGGATGCAACGAACGCTCCCTCCTCAGTTACGATCGATGAGAGAGGGCGAATTCCCCATGGATCTCTTGCAACAACAAGCTCCCCCATCGCATTGATGAAGGCGATGTTGAATGCACCATCAAGATCCTGTGATATCCTTGAAAAGGTCTCCTTCACATCCCCCTTCGTTTCGGAGAGATATTTGGAGAGAAAATGAAGCATGACCTCGGTATCCGTATCCAGCATGAGATGGTATCCCATATCTTCAATGCGTCCTTCCAGTTCCGATCTGTTCGCGATATGCCCGTTGAACCCGAAAGAGAACCACTTGTACTTCTCTCCATGGATCCTCTCGAAGGGTTGAACATGCCTGCGGGTCAGGGAGCCGGACGTGCCGTACCTGGTATGTCCAATGCCAAGTTCTCCGGACTGTTCCTCCATTATTTTCTTGAACAGGGCCTCATCCATACCTCCGAAGACCTCGTCCACATTCCCTATCCTCTTGTGTGTTTTCAGTATTATCTTGCGTTCTGTGTTGTAGGTGGACATACCTGCTCCAGCCTGACCCCTGTGCTGAAGGTCTTTCATCATCTGATATATGAGAAAAGAAGAGTTCCTGGATGGTGTTGAAGCCGCGCAGATCCCGCAAAAATCATGTTTGTCGTCCATCGTTCTATCTCCGGTTGGCAGATCCCCTGAATACATTTGGATATTTTATTAGATAGAGGTTATAGTCCCTTGTGTCCCACTTGCGAGAGAGATAAGGACCTCTTTGGGCGACTCGGCCTTGACGACCCCGGATGCAAGAAGAACCCCGTATGTGCCCAGCTCCAGTGCCATTTCAACATCCTTCCTGGTCTTGACCCCTGCACCGGTGAGTACCTTCACTTCCGGATCGATGGAAGCTACAACTCTCACCGTATCTTTCACGATGTCCGGGTCCGATGATGTTACGGAGATGTCACCGCCGATAAGTTCAGGTGGCTCCATGGCAACGAAATCCGGGCCCATGGAGGTCACAGCCTTCGACGTTTGAACATTATTGGAACATACGATCGTCACAAGATCAAGTTCCCTGGCTTTTTCAACAAGGGCCTGAATATCGGCCAGGGTCCTCCTGCATTCCGAATGATTTACAAGTAGGCCTTTGGCACCCGCTTCCTTGATCTCGGTGAGAGTGGTCGCGCCGGTCCTTACGGTCGGATCCCATATGTCGGCATTCTGTGCGAACACCGGGATGGACACCTCGGAGGCTATCTTCGAGAGCTCTGTCGTGGGTGGACAGACAATGATTGAAACACCCGTCTCTTTCGCAACTTCCTCGCAGATCACTGCAAGGTCCATTGAACCTTTCCCATCGACCTGTCTGTAAGTCTTCATATTCAAGATTATGGCTGGAGTTCTCATAAGATCACCTACTGTGCCCCCATATATTCTCTGACCCTGGATGCGGTTCCTATCGAGCTGAAGGCCTTGAAGAAGAGAGCTGCTTCAGCGTAGGCCACGGCTTCCATGGTATCAAGTGTTTGCCGGGGAAGGGCCCAGTTCCGATCCCTGAAGGGTTTGAAAGCTTTTTTGCAGTTCTTCCCAAAAACAACCCCTTCGGGTTTCCCTGGGTTCTTTGGACCGTATGTATCGATGACCCATTTCCTCATCTCATCGAAATACTCGGGATGGAAGATATTCACAACATCATAGAAGACATTCTGCCAGTGTGTCCCAACGTTGCCTTTGACGATATCACCCTTCGGGAAGTGTCTGTGTATGACCTCTCTTGGAGTGCCGGTGATACCGTGCTGTGCTATGCTTACGTTGAGACCGGCATCGCGAATTGCCCTGGCCACAGCTTTTGTCTGGGGAATATCTATCGAGACCTGGGGAAGCATGTTACCCTTCTCATCGAAGGTGTTCCCGTGAGCGGAACCGTTGGCAATTGCAAGGAGGTTCGGATGGACATCGTTCTCTTTCAGGGCGGTCAGGAAGGTTGCGGCCTCCTCCGGTTGGGTCAATACCCTCCCCGAAGGGTCTGTCTTTCCTATCTCTCCGACCTCAACTTCGAGCCCGAAGGAACGTTCCCCGATATTCTCCCTGATATAATGCGCCATCTCCGTGGTGCACCTGATGTTCTCCGCAAGCTCTTCCCGGAGGTCCTTGCCCTTGAAATCGAACAGATGGGAAGCATCTATCGCAAATGAGGAATAACCGGCATCTATCTGGGCCTGGATCAACTTCCTCGTGCTCTCCAGTTCCTCATCATCCCCCTTCTTGATGCTGATATGGTCCGCATGGAGGACGTATATGTCATGGCCCACATCATGTGCGGCTGTCTCGATCTCCTGTTTGTATATCTCCGGCGTCATTCCGGTATAACCGCCGGAGAGGTCGGATTCTGACCTTGCGATCTCGAATATCACTGCTGAATCGTAATCCCTGGCAGCCTTCATGATCCCTCTGGCGACTCCTCTTGTCATCCTTACATTTGCTGCCATCACGATCGATGGTGTTCCCTCAAGTGCCTTGAAGACAATATCTCCAGGAATCGGTTTTCTGTGGTTCATCTTATCACTCCTTTGAAAACTCCTCGTTAATCATCCGAATCTCAGCCTTTCCTCCGATATATATCGGGACCCTCTGGTCGATCTTCTCGGGTATGATCGAAAGAATGTCACGATTGCCATCCGAGGCGGCGCCCCCGCCCTGGGAAACGATGAAACCCATCGGAATTGCCTCGAAGAGAAGCCTGAGCTTCCCATTATCGTGTCCGATGGTTGCCGGATAGGTGAAGACACCCCCTTTGTAAAGTATCTGATGGACATCAGCAACGAATGCCCCGGCAAATCTGATCTTGTACCCCATCTCCTCCAGCTTCCGAATGAACCTCAGATGCTGGGGTGTATATTCCCTCCTCAATCCCCCCGGAGAAAAGATCTTCTTGTCGCCGATTTTCAGGTCTTCCTTCTGGAGTATGATCTTGTCCTCTCTGTCAACAACGAACTCGTGAAGTCCATCTCCTATGGTATATACAATGGTGGTCAAGGGCCCATACAGGACATACATGGCACCTGCAAGTTCGGACCCGGGATGAAATGGTGTTCTGGATCGGAAGATTCCAACGATCGTACCAACCGTCAGATTGACACCCATGAGAGAAGAACCGTCCAGTGGATCGAACACGATCGAGAACTCACCATCATCGTTAACACTTATCACATCGTCCCTTTCCTCCGAGGCTACAGAGGCCACATATGGAAGCCTGGACAGACCTTCCACAAGAACATTATCCGCATATTTGTCCATTTCCACCTGGGTCTCGCCGTACATGTTCTTTGTTCCTGCAATACCCTGGTTCTCAAGGAAACCCGACCTGATCCTCTTTGAAAGAGAGGCTATCTCCAATATCAATCTTCCAAGGTTGCCAGTACTTTTCGGAATGTGATCCTCTAGGAGCATTTTCCTACCTCCTACCGTCTTCGAGCTTCCCATGGATAGAACATTATATATTGTTTTGCAACAACATCTCACGATCAAGTAACATCGATAAGGACGGTCTCGATATCATATTCCCCGTCGGGATCGGTGACCTTGAGTATGACCGTGTGTGTTCCGAACTCGGTGAAACTGAATGTAAAGTTCATCTCGCTCGTGTTCATGGTCCCGTCAATGGTCCATAGGAATTCAAGATCGTCATCATCTGGATCACTGCTCTCCGATCCGTCGAATATCACGACCTTGCCAATTTCGACCTCATCCGACGATGTTTTCAATGATGCTGTTGGAGGATTATTGTTATCAAGAGATACGAAGAGCAGGACCGCTACCACTGATATCAGCATGAACGACGCGATCGCTCCTGGAACGAACCTCTTCAGTTCCTTGTATGGGAACTTCATTGGCACTATAACCCTTGATCGTTTTAAATTGGTTTCCCCTGGTTTGAAATATCTGTCCACCCTATGGTATCTTGCATGAAGATAGAATTGGAGGAAGGTCCGAAGACCAAGGGTATCTTCCTGGAAACCGGGATCCTTGAAGACATCACGGTGAAAGTTACAAGACCGGAAGTTTTCAATATCCTTGCCCGGGAATTGAAACAGGAGATGAGATCGCGGTTTCGGAGCCTTGATGATGTCAAGGGCGACAGGACAGCAAGAGCGCTCAGGGATTTCTTCTGGAGGGTTGGCATCGACCCTACGAAGACAAGGCCTTCATCGGAAGCCCTGCTGAGAAGACTTCTTAAAAAGGAGCTCCCGAGGATAAACAACCTTGTGGATGCGGGAAACCTGGCTTCCACGAGGACCCTCATACCCGTAGGTATATATGACCTTGATCGGATCGAGGGAAAACTGACATTGAGAGAGAGCTCCAGAGGAGAGGGGTTCCGCGGTATAGGGGGCAAGGACATGGAGCTTGATGATGGTATTCCTGTCCTGTCCGACGAAAAAGGAGTTATCCACATATATCCTCATCGGGACTGCGTAAGGACCATGGTCACTGAGAATTGTAGAAATGCCCTGATAATGACCTGCGGTGTGCCAGGTATGAAAATAAAACTAACAGAATGGGCGCTCGACGAGGTCATGCATTACTGGAACCAGGTGAAGGAGTGATCTGATGATGGTACAGATATATACTGATGGGGGGAGCAGGGGAAACCCCGGCCATGGAGCTTCCGCCTTCATCGCAAGGGCAGGTGATCCTTTGAAGGTCATCGCAAGAAGATCAAGGTACATCGGAAGATGTACCAACAACCAGGCCGAGTACAATGCCCTGATCCTGGCACTTGAGTGGGCAGGGTCAAGGGAGGTCGAAGGTGTTCGGATGCATTCGGATTCGGAGCTCATGGTAAGGCAGGTCCAGGGCATATACAAGGTAAGGTCGGAAAAGATCAAACCTCTTCACAGGAAGGTCATGGCACTTCTCAAAGACAAGAAGTGGTCTATAGTGCATCAAAAAAGAGACCATGAATGGATATCCGGATGCGACAGCATGGTCAACAAGGTACTTGATGAGAGAATTTGATATATCCCGACAATCGAAATTCCGGTCCAGGCTATCGCCTGAGATTCTTCAGTTCGTCCATTGTCTTGAGGGACGAATTCCTGATAATGCTCCCCTCCTCGTCCCTGAGTCTTCTGTCGATCAACGCCCTTCTTGCAGGATCCAAGAGGGCCGATCTTGCCCTGTTCTTCATTCTTATCTGCTCGGCGGCCATATTGTAAAGATGTGGGTCGCTGTTGTGGAACCTGTCCGGATGGAACTTCTTCACGAATGAGATATAGGTTGACCTGATGGTGTCCGAGGATGCATTGGAAGGAACACCGAGTACACTGTAGGATCTAAGGTCCTCATCCGTTATCTCGCCAAGATCAAAGTTACCTGCCATGTCTATGATACGATCCAGGTCCTCCTCCCTTTCAATGACATTGCCCTTTGAACATGATGAGATATCAAAGGTCGAACCTAAAAATCCGTTGTATGCCGGAAGCAGTCTGTCAAGATCGCCCTCTGGCCGTAACATCTTCAGATATACTTGTATCATTTTCCTGTCCATAGGAATCAGGTCCAAATCGCCGTGTACAAGGCGTTTCCTTCTCCGGTACATGGCTCTTCCGGCCATCCCGATGATCGCGATCATCAGGACAAGTATGATCGCAAGTAACACCGTTCCCGACCAGCTCCTGCCTTCTGTACCCTGGTCATCATCGAAGATATAGACCCCAGCTGATGTGTCGGAGCCTATGAAGTACGGACCTTTGATCGTCGAGGTTGATAGATTGTAGATGGATCGGTCGTATACGATCAACCTCACCTCGTACCTTCCAGGCGGAAGGGAACTTGTATCCCATTCCAGAACTACCTTGATGCCTCCAGGGCAGCGGTCGAACTCGATCCAGGAATCCCCTTGCACTCTGTAATAGCCGATGAAATGGACCTGCTCCCCATTTCTGTCAAAGCCGGAGAGGTTGAACCTCAGGTTACCATGAATGATCGTATCCTCGGGAGGCGCGGCTCTCACATGCATCATTGGCGGTTCCTCGTGATAAACCGTGATAGGCCCGATCTCCTTGATGTCGTGTATGGATGCATCGGACCTGTCACGGACCTCCAGTTGAAAGTAATGAATGCCATCATCCTCGAGAGTGAATTCCATACTCATGTTCTTCTCTGTCGCCATCCCATTGTAAATGTCGCCCCAGACGGTGCCTTCGATCCTGTGCCTGATCGTTAGTATTAGCTCTTCGGACAGTTGCAGGAAAGCGTTATTGTAATCCCATTCGATCGTGATCCTGTCACGAACAGATGAGACAGGATATCTTATATCGACCAGTATATCAGTTTCATCAGTGTACACCCAGAATCGAATAACCTCTACGGGAGAGCATAGGCCCTGCCTGTCATATACTTCCAGCCTCAGAAGGAGTCCATCTCCGGATGGCTGAACATCGGAGGTGTTCCAGATGTAAAATCCCCTGTTCGGTGCAAGCTCCATTATCACAACCCAGGAACTGCTTCCTATTGGTCGATAATACAAACTGACCCTCAGGTCCGCCTCGCCATCTTCCAGGTCTTCCGATATCCAGGAAATGTTGATGCTGCCTCTCAGTGTTCGACCACCTTCGGGGCGTAAAAGAGAGGCTTCAGGAGGATGGTTGTTGAATATGGAGAAAAGGGGAGACTGCACTTCCCCGGTTCTCATACCTTCATCGGTTGCTATTATCTTCAACCTGCAGTATCTTGAATTGGGATGCTCCTCTGTTCGGAGGTAGCATTCACCCAGGTTCTCCACGTTCCCGTAGATCAGAGAATAATTGCCACCCCCGATATAAGAGATGAATATGTTGATACCGATCAGATGGTCGGGTGTATCCTCGTCTATCACCCCCCATCTCAAGAGCACATCCCCGGATATCTCCACATCATCAAGGGTACTCAACAGTTTGACGGAGGGGCTGCATGGATTGAATATGTTCAGGGTGAAGGATGATATGTTCTCGGCCGATCGATAGCTGCTTGTATACGCCACAACTTTCAGCCGGTAACCTTCTCCGTTCGGAATAAATGGATCTTCCATATACCATATCCATGTCCCTGAATTCTCGAGCCCCATGACCATGGACTCCCATCCCGAGGTTCCCGGAACCTGGAAGAGCAGATCGATCAGGAGTTCCTCATCCAGAGTATGTCTTGCATGCCAGTGGATGGGAAGTGGTTCATCTACAACACCATCGCCTGGAAGCTCCTGTGACATCCAGTTTTCATCGAACATCACAATGATCTCTCCTTCATCCCCTGCATTCGCATGATCGACCCCGATCAGGCAAACTGACAGCAGAATGATCAGGACCATTGATAGGTAGCAGATATCAGATAGTTTGCCTCTTGTCATGGAACCACCCGTCCGTTCCAATGAGGTGATCCGCAAAATAGGAGTATATTAATTTTGAACACATGAGAGGAGGGAATACACATCTGTACATTTCAAAATTGGATAGGAAGTTCGGAGATACTGAAGAAAAGTACATCGGAGCCCATACAATGGTCAGATGAGCCTCGGAGAAAATGAACCTTAGCTCTCCAGCAACTTGCTCTTCGCCTGCGAATACTCGTGATCGGTGAGTATCTTCTTTCCGTGTAGGTCCGACAGTAGGTCAAGTTCCCTTGCAATTACTGGATCTGAACTATCGGCAGGGATCGGTTCCATATATTCAAGGTCGATCTGCACTCTGCTCAGGAGCTCGAGTACCTTGGACCTCACGTGTCGATGCTGGAGATCGCTGATACCCTGGTTCTGACCGTCGACGAGGATCCTGCACTCGCTACCGCTCCCTTCCATTTCAATGTCCATTTCAACCTGATTGAAGTGGTCGAACCTGTACTTCTCCTTTAATCGGATGCTCCCTCTGCTGTCCTGGTCCAATATGAGGTCAAGTTCGCCTGCTGCCTTCTGGAGCAAATTCTTTACATGGACAGGATCAGCATTGAGAGCTCTCTCTTCTTTGAACCGGGCCATGAGCTCACACTACCGGACTTCAATTTGATATCATTTATAAAAAACCTACGTATAGGGCGTGTGAAAGTAATGACCGTGATCAGCTTATACTTATCTTCAAGCTCCCCTGGTCGATCTCCCATTCCTTCCCATCTGCATCGTTTATTATCTCCAGACCGTCGGCAAGGGTCTCGTGAAGTATGTAGTCCTGGAATGCTCTGATGCCTGAGATCACCTGATCATCTCCCGAGATCTTCAGCATTATCCTTGCATCGTAATCAAGGTCGAGATCCTTTCTCATGGTCTGGATCCTTCTGACAACTTCCCTTGCAATACCCTCCAACTTCAGCCCATCGTCCAGGCGAGTGTCGAGAATTACCTCGATATCTCCCTCGCCTCCGAGCGTCCATCTTTCCGAAAGGATCTCGTGAAACCTGAAATCCTCCTCATCAAGATGGAAGGATAGACCATTGGCCTCCACATCAACTCCTGTCTCTTTTACGATCCTTGCCAGATCTTTCGGGTCCATCATGAGAAGTTCGTCCCTTACCTTTCCGGAAGCAGCTTTTAACTTCGGTCCGAGTCTCTTGGGGTCAGGGTCAGCAGTCATTTCAAAGAATGTTGAGAGGTCATCCTCAAAGTCTATGTTCTTGACGTTGAGTTCGGACCTGATTATCGATTCCAGACCCTCCCCGAAGGGTCCGGCTCCTTTGATAACGGCGGTTCTCAGAGGCTGCCTGATCTTGACGTTCTTGACCCCGCGTGCTGCTCTTCCGAGTTCAACAACCTGTTTTATCCGCTCCATGTTCTGCTGAAGTGTCTCATCGATCAGGTCCTTCACGTACGATGGGTAACTTTCAAAGTGGACCGAATCCTTCTTTTCTTCTATCTCAAGTGTCGTATACACCTTCTCCGCGTGGAAAGGTGCAAATGGAGCTACCAGCTTGGAGATCGTCAATAATGCCTCAGCAAGTGTGTCATAGGCAGTCCTCTTTTCCTCCGAATCATCTGCACCCCAGAACCTCCTCCGGTTTACCCTGACATACCAGTTCGATAGTTCTTCCACGACGAAGTACTTGATAGCCTGAGCAGAACCTGTCAGGTCGAATTTCATCATCCTCTCATCGACATCCCGAGAAAGTGAGTTCAGCTTGGATAGGAGCCATCTGTCGATATCTGGTCTGACCTTCGGATCGGTCCTGTTCAATGGCTTGTATCCGTCAAGATCGGAATAGGTTCTGTAGAAACCAAGGACATTCCTCAAGGTTCCAAGGAAGGATCTGTTCGCCTCATTCACACCAACCTTCGAGAAGAGTTTTGGTTTCCAGGGTTGGGATGAAAATAGTAGATACCATCTGATAGCATCTGCCCCTTCCGAGTTTAGAACCTCCCAGGGATCTACAACATTTCCCTTGGACTTTGACATCTTCTTTCCTTCTCCATCAAGGACAAGCGCATGGCAGATCACATTCTTGTAAGACGGCTGGTCAAACACAGCTGTGGAGATGGCAAGCAGAGAATAGAACCAACCCCTTGTTTGATCGATCCCCTCGGCAATATAATCCCGGGGGAACTGCTTCTTGAACTCTTCCTTGTTCTCGAAAGGATAGTGATGAGATGCGAAAAATGCAGATCCGGAGTCATACCAGCAATCAATGACATAATCGACCCTCTTCATCTCCTTACCACATTCCGGGCAGGGGAAGACGATACTGTCAACATACGGCCTGTGGAGTTCCGGGACATCATCCTTTCCGGTCAGTTCCCTGATCTCTTCCCTTGAACCTATGACATGTTCATGTCCATCAGGACATCTCCAGAGCGGGAGGGGGGTACCCCAATATCTTTC
>JAYEPK010000378.1:0-2598 GCA_034723935.1 Thermoplasmatota archaeon | reverse complement strand
CGGTCGGGAGGAGCAGTCACACTTGACTGCGACTGTGACTAAAGGAGTTCAACATTGTACCAAAATTTTACCTTTAGTCTACAGACCGGTCCACGAAAAAAAGTATAATGCAAGTTAAGTGGACCGGACGGGATTTGATGTTGCTCACTTCCTTCGGAACTGAGCTCACTTTGGAATTCCGCGAAAAGGAGGCACGGAATTCCAAAGACCAAGGTTCAAATCCTTCGACCGGACTATCCTATTTCCAATTGTAATATGATTAGAAACAATAGGATGGTGGACCGGTCGGGATTTGAACCCGAGGCCTCCTCGTTGCAAGCGAGGCGATCTACCGAGCTGATCTACCGGCCCGAGAATGAGCGAGGATAGGTCTATTCAAGTTGAATATTTAAGATTTGGCCCGGGAGCAATCTGCCCATCTCTTCTTGGATCGTTCAGATATCAGGTTCCTGCTCGTAACAAGGACCGAAAGAAACCATATTGATCTTTACAACCATGATAGGGCCCATACTTCAATTTCATGAAGCTGTGATCTCAAAGGTATTCGACATCTCCGCAAACGATCCTTCTCCTCTCTGTATCCGTGGAAAGGATCAGACACCCGCTGATGTCTATGTCGATTATCTTTCCGACAATGGTCTCCTTTTGAGTGGACACCTTCACTTTTCTCCCGGATATACATGCCAGCTTCTTCCACATCTCTCTGATCAGGTCGTGTTCCCCTTTTTTAAGTACATCGTAATGCGCATCCATCCTCTTTAGAATGGACCTCATGAGCTTCACCAGCGGGACCCGCTCCCCTTTCTCTTTTTTCAGGGATGTTCCGATATCGCACAGCTCGTCATTTAGGTCATTGTTGACGTTCAAACCGATCCCGACCACACAGCTGGTTATCCTGTCCATTTCGGCTTCCATCTCCGTGAGTATTCCGCACACTTTCTTTCCGTTCACGAGCAGGTCGTTGGGCCATTTTATTACGGTTTCGATCCCTGTAACCTCCTTCACTGCCTCTGAAATGGAGATCGAACAGAGCATCGTAACAAGCATCGCTCTTTCAGGCGGAAGATCGGGATACAGTACAACCGAGAACCAGAGTCCTCCCTCCGGGGAGCTCCATTTGCGGTCCATCCTGCCTCTTCCCTCGTTCTGCTCACCTGCAGCTATCACCGTTCCTTCCGGTGCCCTGTCACGGACCATCTTCTTTCCAAGGGTGTTCGTGGATCCGGTCGATGCTTGATAGATGACATCCCTTCCGATGATCTCTGTGCCCAGTTCAGGAAGGATCTCTTCCGGTAATGGAATATCTGGAACTGATACGAGCCTGTATCCCTTGTTCTTCTGGGATTCGATCTCGTATCCGAGAGCGGAGAGCGATCTGATATGCTTCCATACAGCAGTTCTTGATACTCCAAGTTCTTCTGCAATTCTCTCACCGGAGACGAATTCGAACCCCTTGAGCATGGACAGGACCTTTACTTTCATGATTATGCAATGGTATAGAATAATAAAAACCTTCATGAACAGGCCTTCACCAGTTCTTGGCGGAGAAGTGGAGATACGGCATAATTCTCAGGATCTTCAGACCAAAAGGATACTGCCGGGTATATTACCATGCAACATGCCCGGCAGCTGGTTTGACGGAGTTCTTCAATCTTGATATTGCACAGAAGGAAGAGAGATCTTTGCGATACCTGCAACGAGTGCGATCTTCATCAGATCTCCCACCATGAACGGGAGCAGGCCCACGGATAGAAGCTGGAGCAGGCCCATCGGACCTACAAAGGAGCTCCACCATGTATGAAGAACGAGAAGGCCTGGAAGGTAGATAATAAGGAAATTCGCAACAAGAAGGATTGGGACAAGATGCCCGATCTTTCCGGTCGAAACATATCTCTCTGTCATGTAGCCAATGAACCCTGCGGCTAGAATGAAACCAAAAAGGTATCCACCTGTAGCTCCTGTCAAATATCCTATTCCTCCCTGCATGTTCGTGAACCAGGGTATTCCTGCTGCACCAAGGCCGACATACATTCCCATGCTGAGGGCTCCAAGCCTTCCAAGCATGATCCCGGCAAGAAGGACCGCAAAGGTCTGACCTGTTACTGGAACGGGTGTAAAAGGCAGTCCGATCCTTGCCTGAGCAAGAAGACCGGTGAGTGCGGCGAAACCCAGTGCAATAAGAACCTTGTAGACAAGGTCCAGTTCGTTTCGCCAGGCATGATACCTGTTCACTTTTTCCTGGAATCCGGTAATGTTGATGTTCATTGACAGACCACCGTAGTTAACCTATAACGACCGATAGGTTGACTACTAATAAAACTTGTGTTTCTCATAGTCCTTCTTCTTGTATTTCTTCCCGAACAGATCCCACCCGACCACACAAGGATTTCAGATGCGGAGTTTCCCTGAACCCATTCATTCCAGGGGAGCCTGTCGGCTTGACATATATTGACCGAGAGAGATCAGTTCAATAAGGTTTCCATATTTTCTTCTGAATACTCTAATCGAATAACTTCGTTTCAACCGAATACGGGGATCTTTTGGCTCAATGTCCCAGGTACATTAAGGTCCTCTCCCTATCCTCCTTGGATTTCCGGG
>JAYEPK010000377.1:0-2602 GCA_034723935.1 Thermoplasmatota archaeon | reverse complement strand
CGATGTCAATCTTCCATGGGACCCGGAGGGTAACGGAGAAGATGATGATGGCGACAGATTGGTCGATGAGGACAGGGAGATACTCAGGGAGACCGGTGATGTCAGTCCGAAGGACGATGAAGATAAGGACGATCTTGCCAATCAATCCCCGGATTACTGGTCCGAGACAGAGGTGGAGAAGTTCAAGTGGCTTGATGCGGACATGATTGGAAAGCCAAAGGTCGATTACGACAATCAATACTTCCTGATGGACCTGATCCATCATCTCTGTCCTGCAAAGGAGGGAGAGACCAACCTGATCCTTGTAGATGAAAGCAGGCATTCCAATAATGACCATCTCTTCAAACCATTGTACAAGACCATGGAGATCACCGGTTTCCTAACATCCAGCCCGTATTATGCATATCCCATTGTATTTTCGGTGGGTTTTCTTATGATATTTGCAGCACTCCTTGTCAGGGATAAGGAGAGCTGGGCACATCAATTTGATATCAGCGTTCTGGTTCCTAGAAAAGCCATACCAAATGATAACAGGCTTCAAACCACGAAATTACGGCTTGCTCTACGTGAGAAGATACGTCTTCTAAGAGGTTTGAGCCCGGAGGAATTTTCCTCCTTGAACGAATCTACCATTTACAGTTCGGTAAAGGACCCGGATCTGATCGAACTGCTGCAGAACCAGGAGAGGACTTTTTCCTCCCAGGAGTTGCAGAGGTTACTGGAGAAGATCAAGAAGATCCAGAATATTTAAAGAAAAAAAGATAGGTGATGAGAAATGACACCGGATGGAACCCAACCAGCGCCAAAGGCAAGGCCACCCGCAGCACCAATGCAGGCCCCTCCAAAAGGACCTGTTCCGCAGCAGCTACCCCCAAGACCGGGGGCGGCTCGAGCTGCACCGCCAAGGGCTGCCGTACCTGGGAAGAAAACAACGACCTCACCCGAGGTCCAGAGGGCGATAAAGGGCGTATCAGCTACATCCATGGCCCTGATCGCTGAAGTGGAAAAGGCCATTATTGGAAAAAGGAACGTGCTTGAGCATGTCCTTCTTTCGATCCTGGCAGACGGGCATATCCTTTTTGAGGATTTCCCGGGAACTGCGAAGTCCCTCATGGTCATGACCTTCGCGGATGCTCTCGGATGTAAGTACAGACGTATTCAGTTTACGCCTGACCTACTTCCGACGGATATCTCCGGGACATATATCTTCGATGAGAAGGATAATGAGTTCAAGTTCAGACCTGGACCGATATTTGCGAATATCATCCTGGCTGACGAGATAAATCGGGCACCACCAAAGACCCAGGCCGCCATGCTGGAGGCCATGCAGGAGAGGCAGGTGTCCATTGAGGGTGTGACCCACAGGCTTCCGAAGCCTTTCCTTGTGATGGCAACCCAGAACCCGATCGAGCAGGAGGGGACATATCCTCTACCTGAAGCTCAGGTGGACAGGTTCATGCAGAAGATGTCCATGGGTTATCCGTCAAGAGAAGATGAAAGGGAGATCCTTATAAGAAGGATGAAGAGGGGAAAGGACGATGTGGACATAAACACCATAACCTCACCTGAGAAGATCATTGCTATGCAACAGGTTGTGGAGAAGGTCCATATGGATCCTGCCCTGTTGACCTATATTGTGGAGATCGTTTACAGGACAAGGGAGGATCCGAGGGTTGTCGTTGGTTCGTCACCCAGAGGTTCGCTCGCCCTTTTCAAGCTTTCAAGAGCAAGGGCGGTCCTTCAAGGCAGAGATTACATTACTCCGGATGATATCAAAGCGATAGCAATGCCGGCAATTGCTCACAGGCTCATCCTGAAACCGGAACCAAGGATTCGTGGAGTACTGCCACAGGATATAATCAACAAGATCCTGGCTGAGGTACCTGTACCTGCTGTCTGATCTTGAACTAGAAGGTGTCCGGGGAGGTTCCATCCTTACCCGGATACCATTTGGAGAAGTGGTTTGAACATGTGGACGAAAAAAGCAGCTTCCTTTGTAAGCATGGCCGTGATACTCACTATCTTGGGTCTCATTACGAAGAACCTTCTGATAGTGATGATAGCTCTAGCTACGCTGGTCTATACTACGGTAAGTTTGTTCGCCAATACGTCCACCAGGTTGACGGCTGATAGGGAGATGTCCCAGGAGAAGATCTTCGAAGACGGAACCGTGAAGGTAGAACTCCGTATCCTGAACCAGGGCGGAAAGACCGGGTTCCTGGAAGTTCGGGACAAACTCCCAAGGATCATCCAACTGAAAGATGGTACGAACTATACCTATTTGAACCTGAATCCGAAGGGTGCAACAAGGTTGAATTATACCATCAAATGTCCTTTGAAGGGTGTTTTCAAAGTGGGCCCGATCACACTTCGTACCCATGATCCCTTCAACATGTTCTACAGAGAGAAGACCGTGGCATTCGAGTCTGACCTCACCGTTTTCCCGCAGGTAAGGGATATCAAGGAGCTTTATATCAAATCAAAGCAGCCAAAGATGTATCCCGGCGAGATGAAGGTGAAGATGCCAGGACCCGGAACGGAGTTCTTTGCGATCAGGGATTATATGCCTGGTGATCCGTTCAGGGATATAAACTGGAAGGCT
>JAYEPK010000376.1:0-2603 GCA_034723935.1 Thermoplasmatota archaeon | reverse complement strand
CTATGAAAATGGCATGGTTTAATTAATTCGTGCTACTACTATTTTTATCCTTATGTGTGGCCCGAAGGGTCATGAGTGCTTCATTATAAATAAGCAGTATTATATAATATGGAGAAACCATTCCAATACTTCTTAATAAATTTCAATTATAGAAATAAATTTATCGAATAGATAATGTATCTGTTCCGATAGGAGTGAAATAAATGAAGAAAGGAAATGCAGGAAAGGTTAGTAAAAGAACAGCGATGATAACTGTTCTCATATCAGCTTTGATATTTCTTCCCATAATACCTATTGCTTCTGGTAATGACGTGAACGTGAGATCTATGGCCGAAGAAGATACAGTTCCTTTCTTTGGCACCCTTGATCTTGGTTCGACTGTTATGGAACAGTATATCACAGGTGGGAACCAGGATGACAGTCTTGGTTATTCGATCGAGAAAGCGGACCTGAACAATGATGGTAATGATGATATCATACTTGGTGCTCCGGGCTATAATAATTCTCAGGGTGCCGTTTTCATCTATTTCGGTGGAACGAAGGAAAGGATCCTGGATTATGATCATGCAGATGTGATGATCGATCATGATGAATTCGAGACCTTCTTCGGAATGAGCGTGAAGATAGGGGATGTGAACAATGATGGATACCAGGATGTTCTGGTTGGAGGGTATGCGGATGATGTGATCGGGTTCCATCCTATGGTCGAATATCCGAAGGTCTTTCTGTTCTTGGGACAGCAGACATGGCCTCCAATGCTTTCCACGATGGATGCAGATTCTACTTTCATCGGCAGTTCGAAGCAACATCTTTTCGGTTGGAATATCGAAGTTGGCGATATAACCTCTGATGGTTACGATGATATTCTGATCTCCGAGTTAGAGCCAATACAGGTTGATGAGGGTGGTGGTGGATCGGGTTCCTATTCCGATGAGTCCATTCATACATTGGCAACACCGTATTCGAACGGTGGTGGCTCTGGATCATATGGTCCTCAAAGCATGGTGGATGGGGACGAATCTACCATGTGTTGGGTCAGTGGTTCTACTGGAGGTTCAGGATATTTTGCTTTGAAGTGGGATGATGAATACCGCATTGGGAAGATGAAGGTAATTATTCATGGTCAATGGAGTAATTCCGGGAATAGACATCTGGCAGGATGTGATGTCAATTACTGGGACGGGGACAGCTGGGTAATCGATTCAACCATTGAAGACATCACGGCAGATTTTGAATATGAATTCGTGAAGCCAAGGAAGACCTCCGCGATCAAGATGGATAATCTGGTGGTCACCGGTAGTCAGTCTTCGAATCCCTGTGTTTATCAGTGGTATGTTTATGAAGGGAGTAGTGGAGCGGAACTAGCTAACAATGGTACCGTCTATATGTTCGAGGGAACTGATGTAATGCAGAGTGAGTACAATGTATCTCTAGGACAAGAATATGGGAATATTGATCACATAATAACAAACACTGTAAATAACTCCGGTTTAGCCTATACTGACCTTGGCCTTGGGGATGTCAATGGGGACGGGTACATGGATATTTTAATAGGATCGGGGGGGATGCAATTCGATGGTGTTGGAGCTGGTGGAGCACAGGTAATTTTCGGAGGTGGAAACTTTCCCTCTATGATTGATTTGCACACATACTCACATATAAACATCACATCATATCCGAACTTTGTCTTATCGTATATTACATCTGCCGATATCAACGGTGATGGAATTGAAGACATCATTACTTGTGCTCCCTATGCATTTGCTGATGTCACAGGTGGGATCTTTGCATTCTATGGAGATGAATTACTACCTACGGGTCATTTAGATTTAATTGACAACGATTTCATGATCAGGGGACCGAGTCCCGATTGGGAATTGAATGTCGATTCCGCAGGGGACATGAACAATGATGGCAGGGATGATCTCTGGATAAGGTCAAATAATCCTTATTACCTTGAAGGGAATGTCGGTCAATATTTTCTTTTGTACATGAACCAGACTGATGAGCTTCCCGATCCATCCACATACTTAATGCAGTTCGAGAAGCCAGATTATATGATATTGGCACCTAGTTCGGGTTCCAGTTTCGGTCATTTTTCGTTGAATAATCTATTAACCCTCGATTTCAATGGAGATGGCCAACTCGACATTATCGTAGCGGATTATGATGGCTCTGTTTACGGAAGTCCCTCGGAGTCTGGTGGTGCATATATCTACTATCAGTTCACGACGGAGATCCAGGTGAGCTTTTTTGATATCCTTGATCTTCATGGGGAGGGAGAAATAGCCTGTCCCGGGAACGAGTATCATACTTACGGTCATGTTTTGAATACATGGGCGCTCGATGATTTCAAGTCTCTGGACCTTCGTTTTGTTTTCCATGGTGAGGGCATCGAGGGTGAGACGATCTCCTTTTTCTGGGATCGTACGCTTATGACGATGAGGATGAGGGTGACCCCTTATGACTGGATCCGGATGACGTCCAGTGCTTTTGTTCCCGATGGTGGTGATGGGATGTATATTTACTTCAATTTCACCGTGAGCAATTACATACCTTCGGAGGAGTCTATTGACATGCTTTTGGAGGTATCCGGTGGAATT
>JAYEPK010000375.1:0-2604 GCA_034723935.1 Thermoplasmatota archaeon | reverse complement strand
ATCCTGCAAAGAATCTCTGATCATAGAGAATTCCACAGATGTCGAGATCTTCGGATCCACTTTCGAGCGAGGATATCTTCGGACGAACGGCATTTCGGTCCATGGTTCCACGAATTTGAACATCAGCACATCCATGTTCAATCTGACAACATTCCCGCTGAACATTACAGGATGCAGTGATATAGAACTTTACGGAAACAGCATCGGGAACAATACCTATCCGGTAATAGTGAAGGATTCTGTCAGGGGGCGGGTAAATAAGAACACCTTCCATTTCCAGGCTGTCGGTCTTGAAATGAAAAAATCCCGAAATATCAACATATCCTCCAACAGGTTCAACACGTCGACGAGGGGATTGAAATGTTCCTCATGTGTCAATATGGAGATAGCTGAGAACCTGATCGAGGGAGCACTTGTCGGCATCGAACTCAACAGAACAGATGCTTCAAAGATAAGTTACAACCTGATCAAAAAGAACGATATCGGTCTTTTCCAGAACGACACTTTCCGGAACATCATCACGGAAAACCTGTTCCTTGATAATGAAAAGGAGGCGGTCGTTCTCGATGAATGCGGGAGCGGTAAGATCTTCAACAACTCCTTCGTCTGGAACAACGGCATTACGACCATTCCCTTCGATCACAGGAAACAAGTTTCGATATCTTCATCGAATTTCGTCCCATGGTATGTGAAAGGTTACGGCAACTACTGGTCCGAATATCTTTCCCCGGACAGTGACGATGACGGGATAGTCGATTCACCGTTCGAGATCGTGGATGGAGGGGACCAGGACCTTTATCCACTTCGTTTTTCTCCCTATCCTCTTGCTTCCGCTCCCCTCAACGTTGAATGCATACCAGGCTACCAAAGTATTGAGATGACCTGGGAGGGCCCGGAAAAAAATCTCGGCTCTTCGATATGGGGATATCATATATTCCGGGGAACCGAACCCGAAAAGCTCACAATAATGGAAACTCCCGGTATGCTCCCAAATCATTACTCTGATACATCGGCAACACCAGGAACCAGATATTATTACGGCATTCGCGCGATCAACGAATACGGAGAGGGAGAGCTATCGGATATCGTGAACGGGTATCTGGACGACACCCCCCCCGTGGTGGAGATACTGTTCCCGGAATGGGGGCAGTGGATCAATATCACTCGGCTCGAGGTCCGCTGGAGAGGGACCGACAACGAGAGCGGATTGACGGGATACATGATCAAGATGGATAATGAGGACTGGATCGATGCCGGGAACCTTACCAGATATCCATTCTTCCGCCTGCTAGAGGGCAGGCATATCTTCAAGGTCCAGGTCAACAACAGTGTCGGGACCCGGACCACCGAGTCGCTGGAATTCTTTGTAGATACAGTACCGCCGGACCTCCGGTTCACATGCCCGGAAGTGATATACTCCCGTCAACCCGACGCTTTTATCGAATGGAAGGGCAGTGACCAGGGGAGCGGAATATGGAGATACCGGTCAAAGGCGGATGATGGCCCATGGTCAGAACTGTTCACCGCGGAATATATGTACGTACAGCTTGTGGACCCTGTCACCGAGATAACCATCGAGGCCAGAGATATTGCAGGGAACAGCCGATCGAGATCGATCATGGTCCATTACGACCCTGACCCACCTATCCTGAACTCACAATATCCCGGGGAGAAGATATACCTCAACGGGTCACAGGTCAGGATACACTGGTCATTTTACGATCTCGGGTCCGGGATAGAGCAGTTCAGGATCCGGACCGACGGACTCGACAAGTACCTTGACTGGAAGATTCAGGAGTACCTGCTCCTGAACCTTCAGGAGGGTCATCACCGTGTCAACATTTCCGCGATCGATCATGCTGGAAACATGAATTCAACTACCATCGAGTTCGTTATTGACAGAACCCCTCCCGAGATCCTTTCCTATGGTCCGGTGGGTGAGAACGTTCTCACCGACACCATGATCTGGGCGGTCCTTTCCGAGGAAGTGCAGATCGGAACACTTCTGTTCAAGGTCCTGTATGTGAAAGGTTCTTTGAGTGTAACCAGGGAGGAATTGTTCTTCAAACCCAATTCTGCCCTCGATTACGGCATGACCTACACTGTCGAGCTTTCCGCCAACGACCTTGCGGGGAACAGGCTGCCTGTCAGTAACTGGACGTTCAGCACCCCGGCTCTCGGATATATCGTGGGACGGGTTGTGGACAAAGATGGAAGAGGCCTGAAGGATGCCAGGGTCCAGGTATCGACCGGCAGCAACACGATGACCAACGAAAAGGGTTATTTCTACCTCTCGCTCCCAGGTGGGACCTACGAGGTCCATATAACAAAGGATAACTACAGAGAGAGGACCATGAAGGTCGATGTGACCTCGGGAATGACCTCGGACCTTTCCGATATAGAGATAAGAGCTGAAGGTGATCTCGGTTCGCTCCCGGTCATTATTGCAATAGCGATCATTGTGATACTGGTACTTGTCGCTGTGCTGATCATCGTGATCCGGAAGAAGAGACCAAGGGTCACTGACGAGTTCTATATTATCGATGAACCGCCTCCCGAAAATACTGATGATCCGGAAGAAGTAGAGTTCGAGATAGAGTTTTT
>JAYEPK010000374.1:0-2609 GCA_034723935.1 Thermoplasmatota archaeon | reverse complement strand
CACAATGTGAACGATCTCGAAGGTATCGACCCCAAGGTCCAGGCGGCCAGGATCGGTTCCACGGTAGGTACGAAGAAACGCGTAAACATTATCGAAGCTGCCGATGTGAAAGGGATAAGGATTTTGAACAGGGGGGTTCTGTGATGGATCTGAAGAACCAGAGAAGGATGGCTGCCGAACTTTTGAAATGTGGCAGGAACAGGGTATATTTGAACCCGAACAATATTGAGGACATTGCAGAGGCAGTGACCCGGAGCGATATCAACCACCTCATCAAAGAGGGGATCGTCACAGCCAAGCAGAAAAAAGGGATCTCCAACGGAAGAAAGAAGGCGAGGTTGATCCAGAAAGCCGGGAACAAGAGGAAGGGACACGGATCCAGAAAAGGGAGCAAGTATGCAAGGTTCCCGAAGAAGAGGAGATGGATAAAAACGATCAGGCCGATCAGAAGGGTGCTGCGGGAGTATCGTGGTGGTGGGTACATCACTCCGGAGACATACCGGTCCTATTACCGACATGCTTCAGGCGGCATCTTCAGGTCGATCGCCCATCTCAAGTCTCATATAACTGCAGAAAAGGCATTCGTGAAGCTTCCGGGAAAGGAGGTGAAGTGATATGGCACATGGTCCAAGATATCATGTTCCCTTCAGAAGGAGAAGGGAAGGAAAAACAGATTACAGGGCTAGATTGGCATTACTGAAATCCAAGAAACCAAGAGCGACCGTAAGAAAGAGCCTTTCCGGGGTCCTGGTGCAGGTCATAGAATGCCACGAAGGAGGTGACAGGGTCCTGGTGCAGGCTTCTTACAAGGACCTGAAAAAGATGGGTTGGGAGCATTCATTGAAAGATACCTCCGCTTCCTACCTTGTAGGTCTCATGGCCGGAGTAAGGGCTGGAAAGTCCAATATCGGAGAGGCCGTCCTTGACATTGGAATCCAGGAACCCACCAAGGGAAACAAGATCTTCGCCACCTTGAAGGGACTTCTGGATGGAGGGCTTGACATACCTCATGGGAAAGGGATGTTTCCGAAAGAGGAAAGGATAATGAGTTCCAGCAAGGATATCAAGGGTTTCAGGGAGACCTTTGAAAGCATGAAGAGCAAGATCATGGAGATGTGATCACATGACCGAAGAGAATGATCAGAAAAAAGTTGCCCCGAAAGATGAGAACGCCTCCGGTTCCAAGGAAGATAAGGAAGAACCGAAAGTGGATATCCCGAAAGATAAAAAGGACGATGAGGCAGTAGAGGCCGAGAGAGACAAGGAGAAGGGGAGAAGACCACGAATGGTAAAGAAAGGCTTCAGGTCATCCAGGGATAGAAGGAACGAGGCCGAATGGGTACCCAAGACCAAGTTGGGGCAACTGGTAAAGACCGGGAAGATCACATCCATGGCAGATGCGCTGAAAAGTGAATATCCGTTGAGGGAACCACAGATCGTTGACCATCTGATCGGCGAGGAGCTGGAGGATGAGGTCCTCAAGGTGAACATGGTCCAGAGGATGACCGACTCCGGTAGGAGGACAAGGTTTTCCATTACCGTTGTTGTTGGAAACAGCAATGGATACGTTGGCCTGGGAGCGGCAAGGGGTAAAGAGGTCGGCCCGACCATCAAGAAGGCTATCGATAATGCAAAGCTCAACATGGTTGAGCTTGTACGAGGGTGTGGATCATGGGAATGTGGTTGCAAGACCCCTCACAGCCTACCTTTCAAGGTTATAGGCAAATCCGGATCCACCGTGGTGACCCTGAGGTCAGCTCCACGTGGGGTGGGACTTGCCGTGGGTGATGTTGCAAAGAAGATCCTGAAGCTTGCAGGTATAAACGATGCCTGGGGTTTTTCAAGAGGACAGACAAAGACCACGGTCAACAATGCAAAGGCGGTGATGGATGCACTGCTCCAGACAAACCTGGTAAAGGTCCAGCCTGGACAGAGGTTGGAGCTCAAGCATCTCACCGGTGTAAAACCCATGGAATCCACTCAGGGGTATGGAACTGCTGGAGGTGACAGTGAATGACCTTGGCAGTTATCAGGGTCAGGGGAACCCTAAGGGTCAAACCTGACATAAAGGAGACCATGAGACTTTTGAGATTGAACAAGGTAAATCACTGTATTCTGATACCCGAGACCCCGGAATATCTGGGAATGCTCCAGAAAGCAAAGGATTATATCACCTGGGGTGAGGTGGATGCAAGCTCCATCGAGAGGCTTCTTGCCGAGAGGTCAGAGGTAAGAGGTGTGGAATCCTTTGATGCAAAGTTCGTGAAGAAGGCCACTTCGTTCAAGGACATGAAGGAACTGTCAGCAGCCGTATCCGAGGGTCGTTTCGACCACAGGTCCATCGAGGGCCTGAAACCGGTGTTCAGACTGGCTCCTCCGAGAAAGGGTGGCTATGAAGGGATAAAAAGGCATTTTACCGTGGGCGGTGCCCTCGGTTACAGAGGAAAGGAGATAAACAATCTCCTGGAGAGAATGATCTGAGGTGCTCCAGATGCCGGATAAGAAGACCAAGAAGATGAGAGGAAAGAAGACCCATGGTCACGGTACAAAGGCCAGGAGAGGAGCTGGAAAGAGGGGTGGAAGAGGATTGGCCGGGAACCACAAGCACA
>JAYEPK010000373.1:0-2628 GCA_034723935.1 Thermoplasmatota archaeon | reverse complement strand
AACGGATAAATGTTTCGACATGTTTATCTATATCAAGGCCATGGTAGGATCAATGGACTGGAAGGAGGTCTACCTGCGTTTTGGAGGGGTGGTTCTTGCCATTTTCGGTATGGTAATGATAATCCTCTCTGGTGAGATGGTGTCCGGTTTCGGCCTGAACATATCCGAAAAGCTTGCAGAGTTCATGCTGAGGGCGGGTTTCGGAACCCTGCTGGTGGGGTTACTTTCGATCTTCCTTTTCTCCTTCAAAACGGTTCCACTCGAATTATCGACCTCATTCCTGAGGACCCAGGGCCGTAACGTAGGTCGTTTACTTGACTCACTCAACCTTGAAGGAAATGGGATCTATGTTCCGAAGGGAGGACGGCTTACGGAGGACAGGGTCTATATTCCCCTGGAGAAAAATCCGATGCCTCTTCCGGACCTGGCAAGGGAGACCGTGTTCAATGTGGGAACCACTGGCCCGTCCCTGGGGGTGTCACTTTTACCTCTTGGACTGGACCTGGTGGACAGGGTAGAGAAGGATTCCGGAATGTCGTTCAGGGAGGATACCCTTGCAGATGGGGAGGAAGCTCTGGAAAGACTTGGAAAGGGGACAGGTATCTACAAGGGGATCAAGATGCGTATCAAAGGAGATACTGTGGAGCTTGGCATATCCCATGGAAGACTGAAAGAAACATGTGATGCAATCTGGGATGAGCACCCGAAGATGCATTCGAAGATTGGATGTCCCGGATGCTCCGCTGTGCTTTGTGCTACAGCAAGAATAATGAAATCCCCGTTGCGGATACGGGAAGTGGAGAACACAGGGATATCGGTCAATTACATTCTGGAGAGGAGATAATGCCATGAGGCCTGAATCTCGAATAGTGATCGCTCTTTGTGTCTGGGTGTCAATCTGTCTGATCTTCGTCAGTTCGCTCGAGGTTCTCTTCGTTCTGATCCTCCTCGGGATCCTGGTGTTGAGAGAGCTTACCGATATGTACACTTCAAAGGCGCTGAAGGACAGGGTGAACTTCTTCATTTACACATTTCTTTTCATATTCACATTTATCGTTATCCGGAAGATTTTCCTTATACTGCAGGGAGTTTGAACTTGATATTTGTTCAATATTCGATTGGTAATGTTCAATATTCGATTGGTAATGTTCAATATGCGGCGGTTCCACAATTTAACTTAATGATAATAAGAGGGAAATGTTTCTATATGTCTTGTTCTTGGTAAGTTTGTGTGGAATCGGGAAAGGGTAGGATATCCTGACCTTTGTTCCAGCGGAATAACCAAAAGGAGATGTTCAGAATGGATAGCAAGATGAGAGAAAGGATCATTGTAATGACTGCCGCATTTCTCTTTTTCGCGGCCTTCGGCGCCGTGGCGTTTTTCGATTCGCCCCACGGAACCGTAGGGAACGACTTCGGAGAGGGCGACTTCACTGCCGATATTGAGAAGAACCAGGGTCATGTGACCGTGCCGGAACTGCCAGATGATCTTCTTGTTCTGGGAGCAGGACAGGATGCATCATTGGATTTTTCGGTCATGAACACTGATGAGGATAACGACATTGACACGATATACATCACCGTTCCCGGTGGGAATATCGTGGGCGGGTCAACGGAATGGTTCATTCCTACATTGGATCATGAGTGGAACCTTACCATACCCGATGATGATGTTGCGAAGTTCTATGCCATGCAGGACCTTCCCGGGGGCGTATGGGGTGGTTCCGACCAGTATAACGTTGCTGGAAATATTGATGATGCCCTTGACTATTCTTTTGCCGAAGGAGTAAGTGAAGGGATCACCATCACCCTTGACATAACAGCACCTTCCAGTGCAGGAACGAAGACCGGGAGTTCCGCCATCAACCTCGAGATTTCTGATGAGCAGACCGAACCCGAGGACGGTGCAACACCACAGAGGTTCTCACAGGAGCCGTTCCCGTATCCATATCTTGTGATCGATGCGGATTATGAGTTCTATATGTTCACCTTTGATAGTGAGAATGGGAACCTCGCGATAGACTACGGAAATGAGAGGCTTTTCGGGTCCAGCTCCAGGGCAAGCGATTTCCAGACATCCCAGTATGGTTTCAAATACACAGCCACTGACGGATCCGACGTTATTGTTCTTGATGCGCCTGACGGTGATGTATCGGTCACTCCTGTCATATCTTCTGATATGGATGCCGGAGGCAGTTATACTTTAGACATGGTCCATTACAAGACCGTATCTATCGATCCCACTAGCCTCAGTGTGGTAACGGACCAGATAGCTTATACCGGAGATCTTCCTGCGACAGCAGGCGAGATCGATCCTCCTCTGGACGGAGATGGTGACGGACTGTTCCTGGATAATGATGATGACTGGGACAATGATGGTGTGATCAACAGTGAGGACACAAGTCCGTTCGATAACACAATCGTCAACCACAGGCCGGTGTTCGATAACATTGCACCAAGCGCTACAGAGATACCTGCCAACAAGGAGCTTACTCTAACTGCATCTGCAACGGATGCTGATGATGATACGCTCACCTATGCCTGGACGGTGGACGGCGCGACCTGGCAGGACTCCGGGAGTGAGGTGATTGTTATCGACTTCGAACCTGGTACTTACACTTTCCATGT
>JAYEPK010000372.1:0-2630 GCA_034723935.1 Thermoplasmatota archaeon | reverse complement strand
CTCCCCTACAATGTTCCAATCTCGAAACTTGCAGAACTCCTTCAACCTTATTCTTTGGTTCTCAAGGCCCTGGTCATTGGTTGATACTCTCATGTATTATACTGCTCTTTTCCTCATCATATCACCTCATGAAAACATTACATCCTCCCTTCTATTCAAGGGGAGCCTTTCGCGGGGAGCCAATCTACAGGTGTCTATTTGCTTCATCAAAATCCGTATATGCATTAACAAATAACCCATTCTGTAATGGTTTCGATCCGACCGACATTCACTTTTTCTCAGAATTGAACAAAGGAGCCGGACCGGACGCAACCGGTTCCGCCGATACCGATCTGGGATATGGAGCAGGGAGCCCGGGAACGGCAACCTGTGAAAGGCCTGCCTGGCCTTCATGTCCCATCAATGAAGATGACATTCCCGGAGGGTTCACTGCATGATCCTGACCACTCCTCCTCCTGGAAATAACGAAGAATATGAGGACCCCTGCAATTATCAACAATACGAACAACGAGATCATGAAGATCCATAACACCATACCTCCCGGGCTCCCCTCCGGCTCATTGGACCCGATCGGTCCTACCGTGAGGCGGGGGTCCTCGATGGATAGTGTATCATTCCAGTAGGAAACAGTGCCGGAATCGTCAATGACCATGATCGAGATCCCGATAGGTACCGAATAGACCCGGGCCGTTAACTCCCACAGGAACCCTCCGGAGCATGTGATCAGCTCTTCTTCCAGAAGAGTTCCATTCTCGTCTGTCAACACGATCACGACCTTTTCAGGAAGCGATCCACCTGGTCCTTGTGAAAAGGATACGGTGATCGTCACATTCATCGTTCCATCGAGGTCAACGGCCATGTCCACCATGACAGGTGGTTCCGTGTAGAGAAAGAATATCCCGGGAACATAAAGAGTATCTTCGGAACCCTGATCATCTGTCAGGAAAAGCTCCAAGGAGAACGGTTCGTTGACAGGCCAATCCTGATCCGTCCTCAGATCGATCTCGAATTCGAATTGGCCTATCTTGTGAAATTCCAGATCACCCCTCCTGAATCCATTTTCTCCTTCGATGGAACCGCAAAGATCCATCCCCCAACCTGGAAAATCGGGATCATCGACGATAACGCTGACCGTGACCGTCCCACTCCGTTCTATTCCGCTTCCCTGTTCCATTTGAGAAGATAGAACGAATAACGACACATTTTCAATTGATGGGGGCGCATTGGTAACGTTCAGTGCGTTCTCATATCTCACACTCCCGTGCGAATACTCATCATCCATGAAGTTGAACAGAAGATCATACGACCCTATCTCCAATTCCACCCCATGTATCAGCAGTTCGTATTCTTCCATGGGTAAGAGGTCCAGGTCAAAAGAGACCGCCTCTATCTCACTTGAAGCCCCTTTTGGTCCCCACAATCCGATACTTGCTTCCCTTGACGGTTGTCCCTCCGGATCGACATAGTATACCGAGAAGATCGTGCTTTCGGATCGAGTGATATCTGCCCCAACTCCCAAGATCATACCATCCGGAACCCCGTTCAGCGTTGATATCTCCGCATCCCAGGCATCATAAGCTCCATCCCGGTCAATTACCCTGGCGGTGATCGATATCTGCTCTGAGCACACATCCGGATCGAGATCGTAGGTGTATTGTGCGCTGTTCAAGGTGCGGTTAATTGAGATCGGTTCGATCTCTCCTTCCACGGACCCTGAAACCTCGATCTTCACCGTCAATGATCCATCCGGTGTATCCGGGTCCAACCAGCTGAGATCTACCGTGAAATTCCCACCTCTTGCCATCTCATTCGTGGATACCTCTCCGAACAGCTCCGGAAGATTGTTCCGAACATGGAACAAGGGATCCAGATGTACCCTGTCCATGCTCCCATTTGAATCCCTGTATTCGCACAGGGCATCATATCTTCCCAGAGGAGCATTCCAGGGTATCGCCCAGACATAGTTCAAGGAGGTGGTTCCGGAAGATATCGTCCTGTTTGAAAAGACCGGCGAGAAGATCGACCCGTCCGGTGCGGTGAAGGTGAGATCCACACCTCCTGGAGAGGCTATCTCATCCGGATCCTCAACATCAACGACGATGGTCCTTGAAAAGGTCCTGTTGTCCGAAGCCGGTGGGACAACCTTGTACATGGATACCCGTGGAACGTGGTTAACAGATACTCTTTCCGAATGGTAATTGTTGGATTCATTTCTATCCCTGGATTCACGATCAGGGTCTATGGTGATATTGATCTCATGTACGCCCCCTTCAACGGTCAGGTTGATCCCCGTCGTGGACATCGCTGCGATATCCACTTTTATCTCTATCGGGGGTCTGCCATCTACCATTATCTCGACCGGCACATCTGAAAGGTCCACGGACCCATCATTTTGAACCTGGCACCGGACCCTTGGTGTTCCATCATCATCGATCCAGTAAAGGATCGGATCGTCCGCGATCCTCGGATCTGATCGGAGGTCCGAAAAAGGCGCGCATTTCGGATCACCTATCATCGTACCCATCCAGCTTGCAAGCTGTGACCCCGAGTAATAGCTCTCGGCGAGATTTGCCCCTAAATAGTATGAAGGAAACACAATATCAGCATGGGATATCGCTGACAGATACGGC
>JAYEPK010000371.1:0-11241 GCA_034723935.1 Thermoplasmatota archaeon | reverse complement strand
CTTGCATACCGGAGAATGGAATTCCACAGCCTCTCAGAGAGACTGGACCTCAAACTGGAAAGGAAAATAATGGAAACGGTGGTCCACAAGGGCTCCCCTTTGACCGTTGGTCTCGAGATATCCTCGGACGAACCTGCCAAGTTGGAAGGAAAGGACAGGCTCCCCGACCATTTCCAGCTCAGATCGGGAGATATTCATTTCAAGGGTTCAACCGGTCCCGGGTCTTCACTGGGTCATTCATTCACCATGTTACCGGAGGAGAGGGGCATGTTCAAGATGGAGCCGATCGAACTGGAGGTGAAGGAGAGCAGATCCCTTTTCAAGACGAGCTTGACCCTTGGACCCGAGAAGGATATCTTCGTAAGGGCCTCGAGGAAGGAGATCTACCTGGCAAGGTTGATGTCCAAGAGGAAGCAGTTCGAGATAACCGGACCGGCACACCGCAGGCACTCGAGAACCTACAGGGCAGATTTCAGATCGGTCAGGGATTACATGCCGGGGGATCGGTTCAGGGATATTGACTGGAAGGCCGGGGCGAGACTTACAAAACTCATGACCAAGGAGTTCGAACAGGAAACAAATATGCCGACATTGATAATGGTCGATGCATCGTTATCCATGAGAGAGGTGGTAAAACGCCACTCAAAGATGGACCATGCCATCGCGTTGGCCCTGCAGATCTCCATTGTGATGGACAATCACCATCATCCCGTAGGATTGATGACCTTCGATGAGAACAAGATCATTGATCATCTATCGCCGGGAAAACAGGATATCGAAGAGGTTCTCATGACCCTCTTCAAACTTCCCAATCCGGTAGAGACAGGAGCTTATCCCGGTCTTCCCAAAGGCAAGATCCGGTCGGAGGATGGAAGCGGAGACAGGGCATTCCTTGATTCTGTTGGGCCATTCCTTGTGAAAGGGAAAAGGAGGACCCTGTCGAAGGACAGGGCAACAGGCATCTTCGAAGCTGTCAGAAGTGCAGATCTCCAGGAGGAGACCGGGCTCCTTATGGTGGTGATCTCGGACCTGGAGACCAACTTACCATCCACTCTCAAGGCAGTCAAACTCGCACTTGGTAGAAAGCACAGGATCATTGTGATATCTCCTTTCAGCTGGCCTTACCACCTGGATCGGGAAAACCTCTCTCCGGAAGAGCTCGAGAAGGCCTATATCGATAGGAAGGCAAAGCAGGAGATCATCAAAGGGTTGAGAGGAGTCGGTGTCAATGTCATAGAGATCGAACCCGGGGAAAGGGGAGATGCTGTCCTTTCAGGTCTCAGGAGGATGAGCCAATGATAAAGTATCTTTTACTTCTATACCTGGGGATCATCTCGATCCTTCTTGTGGACACGAATCCGTTATGGGCCACTCCTCTCCTACTTGTGGCGGCATCGTTCATGTGGGACAACAGGTGGGTAGGGCTTATCGGGATCATGCTATTTTCCCTGCTTTCCCTCGGTCGGGTGGACACCGCCACGTTGACGGACCTTGGTCACCTCTCCATGCTTTTGATGTTCGTTGTGATCCCGGAGATCATCCTGCTCGAGCTTGTAATATCGCCCAAACCGTACAGGTTCGAGAGGATCTCGGTATTCCCCCTGGTGATCTCCCTGATGCTTGCTGGTGGTTTTGCCTTGGTCATATTTGTCCTGACCAGGTTCCAGAGGATAGGGGTCTATCTGAACTCCGATCCAACCCTTCAGGTATTCGTTCTTATGGCACTTTCCATCTTTTTCACAGGACCGATATTGCTCGGTTCAAGGGGGGAAAGATCGACCGTTTCCCCCGGGAAGAGGCTTTGACCTACATATCCAATAAAAATGAATAAGTAAGAGAAGAATATTTGGGCTTCCCGACAGTGCAGACTTTC
Organism: Thermoplasmatota archaeon; assembly: GCA_034723935.1. GTDB lineage: Archaea > Thermoplasmatota > Penumbrarchaeia > Penumbrarchaeales > Penumbrarchaeaceae > JAYEPK01. Next base: position 9,368 of record JAYEPK010000371.1, on the reverse strand, counting down.
GATATGTTCAGACCCTTCTGGACAGGTCGAAGGTAAGTATTTCAATCAGCAGGTGAACATAGATGGCTCGCAGGGCAAGATCATCCAGGACCAGGGGAGCAAAGGCTGGAAAGAAGGAGAGCAGGGCTACCGTGGTCAAGGGGAAGGGCATCTCAACCGATGCCGACGCCTCTCAAAAGGGAACAAAAGAGAAGGGTGCCGCAAAGAGGGAGGAGCCAGAAAGGTCCACATTGAGGGATTGGTACAATGCCAACAAATACACCATCTTCATCCTGACAGGGATCTTTATCTTGGCAATCCTCTTGAGGGAGTATTTCTACTACCAGATATCCTTCAACACATGGCCGCCGAACATAGTTGGAAATGACCCCTCGTATCATAAGAGGGTGATCGATGTGATCCAGACGGACAATCGTCATATTTTCATAGATCCGTTGCTGAACTATCCTATCTCCGGAGGCAATCCCAGGCCGCCGCTCTTTGACTGGTCCATTGCCGTCTTCGGGATAGTGCTCTCTCCCTTCTTCGGGTTCAATGTTGAGAACTCGACATGGTTCGTCTACGAATTCGCCCCGACGTTCTGGGGAGCCCTCACGATCTTTCCGATGTATCTGCTTGGAAAGCAGGTATTCGGAAAGAAGACCGGGATAATGGCAGCATTACTGCTGGCATTGATGGCATCTCATATAGAAAGGTCCACACTTGGGTTCACGGATCACGATTCGTTCGTTGTGTTCTTTGTGGTCCTTACCATGTACTTCCTGTCAAGATCGTTCTCCGTGCAGAGGGACCGTGATTACATATCTGACTGGAGGAGGCCAGATTCTGTGATTCTCGGGTTCAGAAGTTTCATCAGGGACAATCGGCAGGCGCTTCAATATGCATTCCTTACAGGTCTTTCGATATCCGCAATTGCTCTGGCCTGGCAGGGTTACGCTTACGTCCTGGCGATAATACTGATATACTATCTTGTCCAGCTACTTATTCACAGGTTCAGGAACGAGGACCCGATGGGTACCTACGCTGTGGTATTCATCTCCATGGGGACAGTTGTCCTGCTCTCACTTCCCTACTACTTCGTATCATCCCACGCGGTGTGGAGCCAGGGTTTCTATATTCTGCTTGCAAGCGTGGTGCTCGGAATTTTCATCGTACCGACAAGGGATATCCCATGGCTCCTGGTCATACCGACCCTGGGCCTGTTCATCGTTGCTTCGTACTTCATCATGCAGTGGGGTTTTCCGGATACGGCGGACCTTCTGTTCACAGGTGGCGGATATTTTGCCACGAACAAGCTTTACAGCACGATCGCAGAGGCTCAGCCTCCCGATATCAGCAGGCTTTTCACGACGTATGGTCCTGCCACTTTCTTCCTTGGTCTGGTGGGAGTGGTCATGGCGGTTCTCAAGATACCCAAGCAGATGAAGAAGGATTACATCGTGATCGTGGTATGGGCACTTGTCGCAGTGTACATGGCCTTTTCAGCCATTCGTTTCAATTTCAATGCAACACCAGCCTTTGCACTCCTGGCCGGTTGGGTCGTGATCAGGGTATCCGACAAGTTCAAGGCTGACGGTCTGTCCATTGTCTATTCTATCGTTGCTCTGCTGGTCCTTATCGGCGGTCTGATCGTTCTTTCAGAGGGTTATGATGGTTTCATTGGAAGGAACTACGTACTTTTGACCATGGTACCTATTGTTCTCGGTTCGCTGGTGTACTTCGGTTTCATGAAGTACAAGAGGAAAAGAGATTACTTCCAGTTCAGGAAGATCCTGACCGCCCTTGGCGTGGGTTTTATTGTGATCCTTCCCAATGCTTTCTATGCGGTGGACGCAGCGATCCCGATAGAGAGCAAATCCGATTTCGATCCGGAACTGGAGTACTTGGGATCCTTTGGGTCTTCGCTCCACAGTGAATACTGGATGGATTCCTACAAATGGCTTGCACAGCAGGATATAATGGACGGTAATGATACTGTGGCACCGGAGGACAGGCCTGCTTTCATGAGCTGGTGGGACTACGGTTTCGATCAGCTTCTTCTGGGTAAACATCCCACTGCAGCAGACAATTTCCAGAACGGTTACCATTTTACAGGTTCCATGATCGCCAGTCAGAGTGAATCGGAAGCTGTTGCGCTGATGATCACAAGGTTGCTCGAGGGAGATTGGAAGAAAGGAAGCTTCTCCAGAGAGATATGGGATGTTCTTGTTGAACATCTTGGAGATGACAAGAATTCCACCGAGAGCGCTTGCGAGATATTGAGGATATTCAAGAGACCCGGAACATATATGGAAGAAGTGGAGAACGACCCTGGAACATATGGTACTTATGTGGACATCACAAGACCGAATGCAAAATATGCTGCGGCAAGGGTTGTCCTGACACACCTTGATGAGGAGGAGCTGGTAAACCTCTATCACGATGTCCGGGGAGTAAGTGGAGATTCCCTCCGGTATTTTGCCGTTGATTACAGGTTGTTCCCATTCTCTGCCCAGAACACAGGTATCTTCTATGCCCCGATCACCCTTGCTGACAGGGATGTTGAGGACTACCTTGAATACAAGGTATATGCTCAGGAGAACACGAGAGGTTCAAACGATGACCCCCAATGGGCTGATTATCCCGATAATCCCATAACCATGGAGAAGGCAAGGGAGGAATCCGATAGGCTGGGATACAAGTTCAGGATCCTGGATACGGATATGTACTATACAGACATGTTCTACAATTCGCTTTTCTACAGGACATATGTGGGGGTCCAACCCGTGGACCTTGGAAGTCCGAACGATGGCAAATCCGTTCCTGGAATGCTTGGGGACCTTCAATCCGTACCTGCGATGCAGGGATGGAACATGACCCACTGGAAGCTTGTATACAGGACAATGTATTATTCGGAAAAGGAGGACGGAAACGCTTCCTTCCCTGATGATTACAGCCCTATGTCCTCCAAGAAGGCCGTGGACCTATACCGGGACCAGGGTGGGGATGTGAAATCGGGCCTTGGACAGGGTGCGTTCTACATCATGTATTATGACGGTGCCATTGTAAGTGGTAATGTGAGGACCGAACGTGGCGTGGGAGTACCCGATGTCAGGGTGACGGTTCTGGACGATTACGGTATCCCGCACGGCAATGTGATCACCGGGCCCAATGGAGAATACAGTCTCATTGTCCCGCCGGGCGATGTTCAGATAGTGGTCACCGATGGCCCCCTTGATACACAATATGACAAGTTGTATCAGTTCCAGGTGGACCAGAGTACTGGACAACCCAGAAGCCTCCTGAACAATACAAGGCTCACAATCTCCGATGAACTGGCAATGAGGGAAGTGGACGATGGTGAGATGTCCGTTGATCTCGTTGTTCCCGGCATGACCATATCAGGAAAGATATACTGGGACCTTGACGAGGATTCTGTCTACACCGATGGAACGGATGAACTGATCGGGTCAGGTGAGCTGGTCTACGAGCTTGTAGGATCCGAAGGGAAGGTGTATGGACCTGACGACCTGAGCGAGGATGGGGAATATTCCTTCTCCGACCTCGTGACAGGCACATACAAGATAAGATATATCAATGGTGGGCAGGAAGAGGTATTGATAGATAATTACAAGGTCGAGCTCCAGGAAGATTCCACAAAGGACATCAGGATGGACAATGCCAGGGTTCAGGGAATGGTCTTCCTTGATAATGGTATGCCGCTGCCGAACCAGACGGTTCACCTGAGCACGGCAGCCGGTGACGAGTTCGAGTTCACCACGGATATCAGTGGCAACTACTCGATCGACAGATTGTTCCCGGGTATTTACACTCTGAGCGTGGATACCGAGGGTTTCTACCATGAGGCTGTCAAGCTTCCGATTGTTCAGGGAGACAATCTCACACAGAACGTCACATTGTATCCGGAAGGAAGCATCGAGCTCAAGGTCCACTATCCATTTGGTTCAGGCGTTGAAAGTGGTCAGGCGAATTCGAATGTATACTCTGGTAAACCTGCAAGGGGGGCGGTTGTGCACCTATCCTCCAGGGACAGGGTCGGGATGGACATCTCGTTGTTCCTTGATGAGAAAGGAGAACTCTCATCCAGTGTTCCGATCGGTATCTATGATCTGTACATCTATTCTGTGGAACGGGAGACGAACTGGGCCTATATCGACACGGTCAAGATCATGTGGAAGGAAACCTTCAAGGATGCTGTGGAACTCTCCTCAGCCTTCAAGATCAATGGGACCCTTTTGAAGCATGCAGGCTTGCCAATGAACTCCACAGAGATAATGTTCGAAAGGATATCGGACTCTGCCAGGGTGCCTATCTCATCAAATATCATTGGTGGATACCTTGGATATCTCCCCAGGGCCGATTACATGGTGATCGTGATGAACACCACTCAGCCGGCGAACGTAACCTACATCACCATCCAGGAACTGAAAGCCCCACCGAACAATGATAACGTTGAGCTTGACATCTTCGCTGCAAAGACCGCTATAGTGAATGGAAGGATATTCTGGGATCGCGACGGTGACAATGAATACACCTCGTACGAGAACATTGCCCCCGGCGATCTGTCCGATATACCGTTGGAGAACGTGCAGGTCACTTTCCAGTATTCCAATGGAACGCTTGCAGCTCTCTCCGATAGCGACGGCATGTATTCGATCGACCTTCCCCCCATGGTCTACCAGATGATCGTGGAGGTGAACGGGTTCTATCATTTCGCAAGAGAGGTGGATGTTGAGAATTCCGCAGCAGTGATGAACTTCGGTCTCAATGATACCGATGCACAGCTGGAGGCAAAGGGACGTCAGATGCAGCTCAACATATCTCGTGTCTTCTACGGAGAGAGCGGTATCGATGAGACCCCTGCAAGTGGAATGAGGATAACCGTAACACCGATGGAGAATGCTGACCCCAACAAGGTGAAAAACTACATCATTGATGGTGATGGGATCGTAACGTTCACCGCCCTGCCAGGTGAGTACAACATGGAGATAATGAAGGAGGAGGAACTTGATGGGATGCTCCATGTTCAGATACTGAACCATCAGGAGTTCATAGAACCGGATGACGACACATACTATGCGGACCTGATAGTAGAGCACAAGGTCATCTACAAGGGAAATATGTTCTACATGGAAAATTCCATAATGAAGTATCCGCCGGAGATGGTTGTCAATTTCAATGCGATCATGGGTGAAAGGGTCACCATCGCCTGGGATGATACCAATTTCAACGGAGAGTTCGAGGTGGAACTTCCCGCAGGAGATTTCATCCTGAGCGCTGAACTCGAAAGACCAGGGACCCATTATATGTACTGGGATATGGTCTCCGTTGGTTTCGGGTCCGAGATCGGTAACTTCGAGATGGTGCAGTCACTTCCGGTAGAAGGTGATGTCAGTCCTGTTTTCGATGATATCAAGGACAGTGAGCTATTCTTCGAGAAGGATGGACTGTGGAAGAGCGCCGGGCTGGATGGTGCAGGTCATTTCTTCGCTGTCCTTTTCATGGATACCTATGATGTGGATTACAGGTTCATGACCATCGATAGCTCGCTGGGAACCGATATCGAGGTCGAATACTACCTTGAAGAGCAGATCGAGGTCGATGGTGCTATCGTCGGAGCAGACCTGACCCTTTCGAAGAACGTTATGATAAAAGGAGCTGTTTATGACGATATGAACAAGGACAGGACCATCGATCCGGAGGAAAGGCTCTCCGGTGTGAACGTTACTTTCACACCAATGGACACGGTCTTCGACCCGGTCTCAGTGATCTCCGATGAGAATGGTGATTATTCCGTTTTCGTTCCATTTACCCGGCTCAGGGTATCTGTCGATGCAGACGGTTACAATAGTGAGCCACGGGAGGATACCGTTATCTTTGATCTACCCCGTGATGGTTATGCAATGTTCGATGTCCCGCTTGTACCAGACAATATTGTAGTTGATGGAATGATCTATTTCGATGAGGATGGAAGCGGGGAGATGGAATACGGTGAGAAAAGCATTTCCGACATGGTATTTGAGTTCAAATCGGATGATGGAGAGACCGTGACCACGACCACCGGTGGAGGAGGCACCTTCCATGTTGAGCTTCCACCCGGCATCTATGATGTAGTGGGTTTCAGGTATTCAGATGGAAGACCCGATCGCGGTTATCTCTCGGTCCTGAACCTTGATCTTGGAGATGAGCTTATCGATCAGAAATGGCCAGGTGTAAGTGCGGAGAGAGTGAGCGGCACTGTGTTCTACAGGGATACGGACAGCGTGGTCCATTTCACGCCCCCATCCGATGAGCCGATCACATTCACTGTATCCGATAGCGGTAGTAAACTGGAGGTCCGACATGATGGAGGTACCTATCAGATAGACCTCCCTCATTACGAATATTATGTCTCCTCCACCTTTGCGGTGGAAGAGTACGGACAGGACATGACCTACAGAGTATCGGAGACCATCACCGTGAACGAGAGCTCCACTGCCGAGAACTTTGCCCTGGAGTTCGAAAAGAGAAAGTTGTACACCTTCGAATCCGATCTGGTGAAAGATTTCCAGCATGAGATGGAGATGGCTCCGACCGAGACCGTGAGACTTGAATATTTCCTGGAGAACACCGGGAATGAGCCGTTCTCCTTGACAATGGGAGTCCAGGAGAAACCGGATGGTTGGGTCGTGGAATTCCCGGACGGCGAGGATGTTCATCTTGAGATCGGACAGAGTGTGACCAGGATCATGAACGTTACGGCACCTGCAGAGCCTGATTTCACGAATTCACTGATCCTCGAAGGTGAAACGGACCAGGGGACCAAGGATACGTTCCAGGTCCAGATCGATACACCTGCGAACTATCGTTTTGACCTTGAACTTGATATTCCGGACGTGCTGGGTGTAGCCTATGATGAGACCCGGGTGTTCAATCTCACCGTTCTTAACAGGGGAAATGGAGAGGACGTGGTGAACATCCAGATGGACACAATGTCAAATCATCTGCCGGACTGGAAGGTTGAATGGGAAGGATCTCCGGACTTTCCGGTGTATGGTGAGAATGCAAGTCTCACTCCGAATGGTGTCAGAAAATACGCCGTTACCGTATTCACACCGGAAGGGGGTAACAGTTCTCTGTTCAACGAACAGATCGTTATTCGGTTCACCGGAGAGAACAGGAGAGGTGATATCGTGACCAAGGATGTCAGGATAGAGGTCCGCAAGCCCAATCTTGTTCTGCCTTCTAATTTCCTCAAGCTTGCCAACAGGAGGTTGGATGACCCGACGCTCAACAAGACCGTCGAGGCCAATATCACCATCAAGGCATTGTACAGGGATGTAAGCAACGTCAACGTATCCCTGAAGATCGACGGGGAGATAGTCGCCTACGGTTATATTGTACATATCCCACAGGGCGGTATTGGACACACCAAGCTTCGTTTCAATACGACAGATAACAACATTTCCGAGGATGAATTCCATACTTTCGAGGTAGAGATCGACCCGGGCAGGGAAATAGTCGAGACAGATCCTCTTGACAACGTGGGTGTGTGGAAGAACGTGGTCATAGGACAGACCCCAACAGGAGAGACCGAGGTCAACTGGAGGATCGTCGTCTTCCTGATACTTGTATTACTCGTTGCCGTGGGTGTTATCGCATATCGTGAAAGGAGCCAGCCTGTTTGAGATCAATATAGGTGGCCCGGGATATCAAAGGTGCCTGTCTGCTGAACAATGATCTGTCAGGTATTGGAGAAGAATGTCCGGATAAAGGTCGACCGTGATAAGAAGTTCGATAAACATCAAACTTCTTCCCTTTGACAATGCTTGCAACATTGTAGTCCGTAGGAGCTGATGTTGCTTGAGTCCTGAAAGATGCCATTGTCGGGAGGCTTCGGTGCAAGCGGTCGTCCACTTATCCCGCTCCCCTACCGGGCCGACAGGCTCTTGCCCGGACAGGACTTTGAACTTCATGTTGGCGGAATGGCATTCCGCCAATATTTGAGGAACTGGGGTTCCTCAAACAAGCTTATCGAACATAAATAAAAGGTCATGAGGTTCACGTTCAAATCGACATTATACAACTGAGGCACCAATACTAAATGTTCCGCGCTCATGAATCAAACAGTTTTTTATAGAATCATGACTGTTTCTTTAATTGGATTTGAAAATGATAGGAAAGAATGAGGATATCCTTATTTTTACATTGGGATATCTGCAAGAAAATGAGGAGCAAGTTGTGCGAACCACCGATGATCTTGCAGATTCGCTAGAGATTTCAAATTCAACGATCACCAGATATTTTAAAAAATTAATTGAAAGGAATCTGATAACAAGGAAAAATCAAACAAAAAATCTGGGTAGATTCGAATTGACTGAAAAAGGAAAAGATATGTATTTGAAATTGTTCAAAGAAACAAATGAAATAATACTCACTCCCGAACAACATGAAGTTGGAAGAATATGCTCGATGAAACCTATTATTCAGTATATAACCGATTCTTTGATAATAATCAAGATAGTATATTACACAATTAGAAGAAAAAACTTGAACATACCTCAGTTACTAGAAAGGTATTCCTTTGAGAAAAAGGGCAGCAGGTTCCAATCGTTTCTTGATGAGGTTCTATCAAGTGAAGATGTTGATGATAAATCAAACCTCGAGGATATGATGACATCTGTCACCCAGTTGGGAATAAAACCGGAACACATAGATATAAGAATTAATGATCCTGACAGGTACAAGGCGGCACTTGCAACGGCAGAATTCAATTTACGTTCTGGAAATCTGGATGAAGCAATATCCATATACTCGAATATCCTCGGTTCCACAAGAGGTTTGGAACCTAATGTCTGGATAGTTGCCTATTCAAGGTATTTGAGATGCTTGATGAACAATGGAGAACATGAAAAAGTAATCTCATTGGTCGATGAAAATATTCCTCATATCAAGAACTGTATTCACAAAGCAGTGATATTGCAGGAAAAGGCCAACTCATTGGCATTCAACAAAAAATATGATCTTGCGAAAAAATTTTATGATTACTGTACGGGTGTATATAACAAGAAGAATCTTCCTGTACTTCAGACTACCCTGAAGAACAATCTAGGTGTTCTCTACTTCAGAAGGGGGAAAATTGACCAGGCAGAGAAACAATGGATAGAAGCCGAGAGGATAGCAAAAAGGAAGAAAATCCTATGGATGAAAGCAATTATTTGCATGAACCTGGGAGATCTTTTCAGTCACCACAGAGGTCAGGTAAAAAGGGGCAAAGAAAGGATCAGAAGGGCAAGGAAGATCATGGAATCATTGAAGGATATGGAGGGTATTGCAGATTCACATTTCAATTATTCCCTGGCCTTGATCGATGAAGGTAATATCAAGCT
>JAYEPK010000370.1:0-2646 GCA_034723935.1 Thermoplasmatota archaeon | reverse complement strand
AAATAGACTCGCGATCATCGATTGGACCGGTGTGGAAGATGTAAGGCTCCGATGGGCATCGATGCCTTCGGACCTCTACATCAGCGGTGTTTTCGAAGGTGAAGAAGGATCGATCCTTGTTGAGACATACACCTATCCTGATGGGAACTCCCTGCTCAAGATGGAGTTCGATGATGAAATATACAACATCTCAGCAAATTACACTCTGAAAGGCGATATACTGGGGGTTTCGGCTAACGGAACATTCGTTTACACATCCCTGCATTACTGGATGGAAGGTGAGAGGAACTCAACGCTGAACATATATGATATCTCCGGAATCGAAGCAAGGTTCATTGAAGGGATATCTATCGGAGAGCATGGCGGCTTCTCTGCAATGTTCCAGGATGACCGGATCGTTCTCGTGGAAATCGATCATGGATACTACTACGGTGGCTATGGCGGATATCTACTCGATGACATTGCCTACGATGAGGTCGAAAAAGGATCTACTGAAGATAGCTATGATGACGATGATATGGACGATACTGAAGACTCTGTTGGATCAGAAGATCCAGATAACCTTCGCGATGGTGACCTCGAAGATCCTGGTGAGATCGTCGATGAACCGGTCCCGGAAACGAACGTTCATATCATTAATCTGGTCGATGGTCTCTTCGCATCGGATACAACGATCACACTCGAGGGATCATATTATTCACAGAGGGTCCTCGATGATCTTATGATCATGCAGAGCGGTTCCATGTTCACAGCCCTTGAACTCGATGGTGACCACGGGACGGTCAAATGGTGGTCGCCTGGCTGGATATCGGGAGGAGATGTTGACGGGGACCTCATGGTGCTGGCCATTGGAATGTATGGTGTCGAGACTATTGATCTATAGGTCATCACGGTGGATGTTCAACGGATCTCCACAGAGCTTAAGGGAAACTTCAGCATATGTTGGAAGAACGTAAGTTCATTCTTCATCCTCTTCCCATTCCATCCCGGCATCCTCCAGATCGACACCGGAATTCTTCCGGTACACTTTGACAACGATCATCATAATACCAATTATGACCAACAGACCAATGATCAGAGTAACCACCACAGGGACGATGTTGATCTCGCTCAGGATGCCTCCCGAAATCTTTTTCTCTACAAGAAGGTCGATCTCTTCATTGTTCGCCTTAATAGTTCCCTTGGATGAGATGTAGATCGAAAGTTTGTACACACCTTCAGTGATGTTCTCTGGAACAGTGATAAGGAAGTTTACGGTCCTGTTCTCTCCCTGCCTCAGATTGGTCAGCGTGGAGGAGGAGAGAGAGATCCAACTGCGTATCATGGGTGATACTGAAATGCCGATCTCCACATTCTCGATGGAGTTCCCGTTGTTCTTAACGCTGAGCTGTAGTGTATAAATCCTGCCAGATCTCAGCTTGAGTGGATCCTCAGGGGAAACGAGCGAGGTCTCCAGGTCATACCTCTCCGTCACCACGACAACAAAAACATACGTCCTTGTCAAGTTCATACCTTCGCTCTCTATCATCACTCTGATGGTGAACTCGCCAGCGAACTCGCTGTCCGGGATCGTGATCTGGAACATGATACCGTACCTCTCCTTTGGTCCGAGCGAGGTGGTGATATTCGAACTTTCCATGATCCAACCATCAGGTTGTATCACCGTTATCCGGAATGTATCGTTCGTATTTCCTTCATTCAGAAGTTCGGGATCCATGACTACCCGCCCTCCCGGAGGATATAACGGCCTGTCCGATCGAACGTTCAGTGAGAAGTTGTAGCTGTCACCTATCGTGACCTGAAGGACCAATGACAGCGGTTCGATACCCGAGAGAGGTATCACCATTACAGGTATCGAATATATTCCGCTCATGGGGTCTTCAACCGAAATATCGATCCAGACCAGTTTGAAAGAACCAAATGACACGGTAAATGGAGATGATTTAGGAGCAAGGGAAAGGTTCTTGTCAATATCCCCGGATATCGATATATTGTAACGATCATATATATTTCCAAGATTCGTGATGTTCAGGGCAACATCGGTCTCTCCTCCCTTTTCCAGGTATATCTCAGGATCGTCACATGTCAGAGAAAAAGCATAATCCTTCATTACCTCAACTTCCAGATCCCGACTTGCAAGCGTGGTCCCGTTCGACACCTTGATCCTGATCGCATACAGATCAGGCATTGTTCCATCGGGAACCGTGATCGACAGGTTCATGGTAGTAGATGAAAATGCATCTATCTCGATCTCATCACTTGACAGGTCGATGCCCCATCCCTCATATCCGGGAGTGGATAGATCGATCACGGCTCTGATCAAGGAATTGCCCATGTTCTCTATGCCAATGGGCACATCACAAGCCTCCCCTGGCCCCATGGGAACAGTATCCTCCGGGATAGTGATCGCAATGGATATTTCCGATCCAACAGTGAGGTTCATAATCCTGGTAAAGTTTGCACCGGTCACATTGGATACTACCGACAGAACAAGTTCATACTTTCCGGAGTGACACTTTTCCGGAAGTGTTATCTTGAAGGGGACATCGACCACCTCGAAGGGGGCTGCTTCGAAAGAGGTCTGGTATGTGAACCATGTCCAACCATCGGGTATCCAGGAGAAGTTCGCGAAGAACAACTCGTTCC
>JAYEPK010000369.1:0-2650 GCA_034723935.1 Thermoplasmatota archaeon | reverse complement strand
CCGGGGGCCGGGCGAGTGGCAATACAGGGACTCCTTTTTAAGGGTTTCTCTTTGAGAGTGCGAAATATTATCATGGAAAAGCCTGAATTATCTCTTTGGAGCTTTACTCCTTGGAAATTTTTTATAATAACACCGTTATCAAGTCTCACTGGATGATCGGAGGGAGCACGCTGGAAAACATAGAGATCATACTCATCAGCATTATCATTACACTCGGACTAACACTCATCGTGTGGGCGCTCTTCAGCTCTCTTGTCATCATACAGGAATACGAGATCGGCGTTTACATGAAGCTCGGAAGGTTCAAGAAGAAACTTGGACCGGGGGTTCATCTGGTCACACCCTTCATCTCCCGCGTTCACAGGGCCGATACCAGGATCCAGACCATAGACCTGGGAAGACAGGAGATCATGTCTAGGGACCTCTCCCCAACGATCCTCGAAGCTATCATGCAGTTCAGACTGGTGGAACCGGACAGGTGCCTTCTGAAGGTTGACAAATACAGATCCACCATTACGAACATCGCCCAGACCACACTACGGAAGATCTCACTAGAATATGATCTGGAGGACCTGATCAGGAAACAGAACCTTATAAATTCCCGGTTCTTCAAAAGTATGAAAGAAGAAGGTGAGCCGATCGGAATAGAGTTCACACGGACCGAGATAAAGAACATTGACCCTGTCGGTCCGATCAAAGCCGCCATGGAGGACAGGATTGCTGCAGAGAAAGAGAGGCAGGCGATCATTCTAAGGGCGGACGGAAGAAAAAGGGCCATGATGATGGTAAACGAGGCAAGATCAAGCAGATGATAATCATAGAGAATTTAATAATACTAAATAGACCATTATTCGAGACAATATGAGGAAAAAAATATCTCTCACGGTCGATGAAAGGGTTGTTCTTCATCTCATGAACCTGACACCGAACGAAGAGGATTTCGAGGCACCTGATGGTGCGACACAGGCAGGTATAGCCAGGAATGTGGGAATCGAAAGAAAACACGTTCCAAGGGCAGTGAAGAAACTCATTGCCGAGGAGCTCATTACCACCAAGGTATCCCATGTCAAGGGAGGCAGGCAGAGAAAGAAGGTCTATTTCCTAACATTCGAGGGCAAGGCATTGTCCAGAAAGATCTGGGATAACATTGCGAAGAAGAGGGTCCTCATAAGAGATGAGAACGGCGATGACAATGAAACCACTTTCTCCGAGCTCTGTTTCACATATCAGGTCGGAAAATCCCCCGTGGAGCTCCTGATGGGGCTGGACCCGGGAAATGTTTTCAATCCTCACAAGATAGAGATCAGAAAACAGAAACCAAATCTAACTAATATGGGAGCGGAAGGGGGCCAACAGGCCATGGACATTTACAGGAATGCTCTTAAGGTCGCCTGGGAGGATTCGGTCCTTACAAAAGAGGAAGCTGCAATCCTGAAGGACCTTAGAGGATCACTTGGGATCTCCCAGCAGGACCATATCGACCTCCAGGAGGAAATACTTGATTCTGGCCTTTCCACAATGAAAGAATTGAACAAGAAGGATATTTACCGAAAGATCATGGAAGTTGCCCTGAGGGACGGGGAGATCACAACGGATGAACAGGATATACTTGACGAACTTGAAAGAGTGCTCGGTCTTGATGATAATATTACCACCAACATAAAGATGGAGATGAAGCTCCTTGAAGGCGAGCATGTCATGACCGAGAGTAGAAGGAAAGAGAACTACAAAGATATCTACGGATCTGTAATTATGGAATCCATGAAGGATGGGAAGATAAGTCGTGATGAGCAGAACATCATTGTTCTTCTGAAGAAACTGCTTCATATTGATGATAAGGACCATCTGGAACTCTTCGGAAGAGCGGGGAATGATGATAGCTAAACTGAAACGATAATAGGTTTATATAGCATCAAGAGTTTTTATGGAGTGAAAGGAGAGTTCAAATGCTGGAAGAGGCCACTACGTTAATGGGTCTTGAGGTCTTCACACCATGGGGAGTCAAGGTTGGAGATATCAATAACCTGGAGATCGATTCTGAGACGTTCGAGATAGAGAACATTTTCATCGAGGAGACCAACGAGAGATTGGTGGAGAACGGAGCCAGCTTGTTGATACCTTTCAGATGGATCCAGGGAGTCGGAGATGTGGTGATCCTGAAACATTTTCCGGAAGACCTTCCGATACGCTCTCCTGACGAGATAGGTGACGAATACAGATATTGATGTGGTGCTTCCATGGCCTCGAAGAGCAGTGAAGAGAAGAAGAATTGCGATATCAGCGGTTGCTCCGAAGAAACCTCAAGGTCTGTAAGTGCGAAGAAGGTCCAGGGAGCCGGTCTTGATACAAAGGTGAAGAAAGGGAAAGTTCACCTCTGCAAGGAGCACTACAAAGAATTCAAGAAGAAGACCAAAGAGGACCGTAAATTGGAAAGGGTCGGTTGGTAGTACAAATCGTCAGGTTTTTATCATAGAACAGGTTCAACCCTTTTTACGAACTTCCAATGGGCATGTAGTATAGCTTGGTCAATGCGACAGCCTCCTAAGCTGTAAGCCGCCGGTTCGAATCCGGCCGTGCCCGCCAATCATTTTGTTATTTGCGAGGGCACGGCCGGATTCGATATCACAAAATCGCAGATTTTGTGATATCG
>JAYEPK010000368.1:0-11342 GCA_034723935.1 Thermoplasmatota archaeon | reverse complement strand
AGCACATCCTCTGCCTCCGGCAGAGGATGTACTTGTCATAACGAACGGTGGTGGTTTTGGTATCCTTGCAATAGATGAGGTCGGGTTGTCCGGGCTCCCTCTATTCTATGATATGGAGTGGATCACGATGAACCTGGGCCCGCTTCTCCCTTCGTTCGCTTCCCTGAACAATCCGGTGGATATAACCGCACAAACACCACCGGAAGGTTATATCAAATGTCTTGAGAAGGCAATGAAGGAAGAGAAGATCGGCTCCGTTATAGGTATCTACGGAGCCACAGCAGGCATTGATGTGGATAGGTTCACGAGTGATTTGATATCCTCCATGAAGAACCCAAAGAAACCGCTGGTCCTTTGCTACATAGGCGGCAGGGATGCCGACCATCAGATCAGGGAATTCAACGAAGCTGGACTGCCCGCATTCTATTTCCCCGAGGAAGCTGTTTCCTCTCTAGAGGTCCTTTACAGATACAAGAAATACAAAAATTCCAGGGATCGGAACCTTCCGCCCCCTATCAAATGGGATCAGAAAAAAGTGAAGAAGCTCATAAACAGGACCAGGAAAGCAGGTCATCAGTTCATGGACCTTGAGACCTCACTTGAGTTCCTGAAAGCGGGCCCCATCGAGGTCTGCAGATACAAGGCAGTCAGGAGTATGGACAGAGCTATCAGGGCAGCAAGGGAGATAGGGTTTCCGATCGTCATGAAAGGGTCTGCTCCCGATCTGATACACAAGACCGATAGAGGTGGAGTGATCACCGATATCGACAATATCCAGGAGCTGGTCGAGGCTTATGAACGGCTTGATCCCATTTCCAAGAGCGTTGTTGTGATGGAACAGGTGAGTGGCAGGGAAGTTATCGCCTCCTCGATCAGAGACAGTGTGTTCGGACCCACTGTCATGTTCGGTGTTGGTGGGGTCATGGTCGAGGCCATGAACGATGTGTCGTTCCGTGTTGCTCCGATCGGTGATCTGGATGCAATGGAGATGATGAATGAGATCAGGGGAAAGGCTATAATCGGTGCATTCAGGGGTAAGAAGGAAGCTGATAGAAGCAAGATCGCACATGCACTCAGGGCTCTTGGGGACCTCATGATCCAGTTCGATGAGATAACCGATATCGAGATCAATCCGCTCTTCATTTCAGAGAAGGGAGCCGTTGCGGTTGACTGCAGGGTTCGAATAGAATAAATGAGCCTGATGTGGGATTGACGTGTGAAATGTCCTTTTTCTGTTCTCTTATTTAAATATAATTGAAATCTTTTCAGTTATACTGCAAAGATTTTGTTAATCCTTGCATTGAAAATGCAAAGATTTATATCAATCCTTTCAGCATATCCATCATGGACATGGAAGTTGTCAGGAGGATAATCACCGATCAGAAAGAAGAAGTGAGTAAAAAGTTCGAGAAGGAGAGAATTATCGAAAGGAGGGGGCTCGAGAGGAATGAGAGGTTCATCTCACATCCATTCATATTCATAACGACCGGGATCAGGCGCTGCGGGAAATCCATCTATTCACTTCTGCTTGTTCGGGACAGGAGGTACGGCTATGTCAATTTCGATGATGAAAGGTTCAAACCCATGAAAGCGGAGGATTTGGACAAGGTTCTTGAGGCCTTGTTTTCGGTCTACGGGAACGATGTTGATCACATTGTGCTCGATGAGATACAGAACATAGAGGGTTGGGAACTGTTCGCCAATCGTCTGCAGAGAACCTACAGGGTCGTTCTCACTGGCAGCAATGCGAGATTGCTTAGCAAGGAGCTCGGAACCCATCTGACCGGAAGGTACGTGAAGTTCCGTCTCTTCCCATTTTCGTTCCGGGAATACCTGGACTTTATTGACCTTGAACCTGACATCTACCTGACCTCATCCATTTCCATCATAAAGGACCATTTGAAGGAATATATGAGGGTGGGCGGGATCCCCGATTCTTACAGGTTTGGGGGATCCTATCTCTTGACACTTGTCAACGATATCATCGAGAGGGACATAATCAACCGCTACAGGATCAGATATGTCAAGGAGATGCATGAGATAGCAAGATACCTGATGTCCAACTATTCCAGGGAGAATAGCTACAACAAGATAACGAACATCTCGAAAATAGGAAGTGTCAACACCGTCAAGAACTATGTGCATTACCTCGAGAACTCTTATCTGGTCTTCGAGTTACACAGATATTCCAACAAGCTGAAGGAGCAAACACTGGCACCGAGAAAGATATACTGTATCGATCCCGGGATCATATCTGCATTCACATTCAATGTATCGGAGGACATCGGACTCCTGATGGAGAATATGGTGGCGGTGGAGCTCATGAGGAGGATGTCCCTGGAAGATGACCTGGAGCTGTACTACTGGAAGAACTATCAGCAGCATGAGGTCGATTTCGTCCTCAGGTCCAAGGGTAGGATCACAGAACTCATTCAGGTCACACATGCTGGTAGTGAGTATGATCTCAGGGACAGGGAGGTAAGGTCGCTCAGGATCGCCGGAAAGAACCTTTCCTGTGATAGGTTGACAGTTATAACCTCGGACCTCGAGATGGAGAAGGATGGGATGGGATATGTTCCTCTCTGGAAATGGTTGTTGAAATGAGATAGCTCCGAGAACATGGAAGTTGGAGTATTGCGATCCCGTCCATCCGGATGTTAATATTTCATACCGGGAAAGGCAGGAAAGGATCCGATCCTAGAGGGGTTCTACATCAGTTGACTTCAGGGTGAGAATAGGTTGATCAGAAGGAAGATACGAGCTTCCTCCATTTTTCGGGTTCCTGTGCGATCCCAAGCTGATGGAAGTGTTCGTCCATGTCCTTCTGCATGAATAGAGCCTCCTCCCGGATCGCAGGAAGACGCTCACTGTAAGGTAGATGACCATGAAAACCAACTCGATCAAGATGAAACCGATCCCATGGAGGTAGGACCGGTTGCACCTGAACCTTCCCATTCAAGATCCCCCTTGGAACATCCTCATTACCTTTGAATAAAAACCGGTCGAGCAGTACCAACCGTTCTCTATCAACCTATCGAGATGATTCCTTGCCTCATCCCTTGATATGGTCCCATTCATCATCAACTGGCGAAGAACCCATATCGTCCCTTTATGCTTCACCTTTTCAATATCGCAGACCGCTCTTCCGTATCTCTCGTCCATGATAGCGATCCCGTCCATTGAAAAAGCAAGTTCTATGTTTATCTGAACTTTGCCTTTTCCGTCCAATTTAGGAATCCATATCACATCATTTACATTCTCTGTCCGCTTTAACTGTGACATCATCTCATACCCTTTTTTTGGACATCTTCAGTATGACTATTATGATAATGAGCGGGACCGCGACGATGACAAAGATCAGGATCAATATCATGCACATCAATAATAACAGGGTCGCGGGGAAGACGGCCTCCTCCGTTCTACCTTCATCGTCATCCCACACCACATCATCGTCATCCAGCTCCCCTTCCACACGTAGAGATCTGCTGAGGTAATTGTTGATCTCCTCGTTCTCCTCTATATCGAACTCCGCATCGAGGATCACCTTAAACGTCAAATCCCCGGTCTTCACCTCGAAGAAGTTTGAAATGTTGTAGTAAGCCTGTTCGAATTGTGCCAAAGGTGTTTCGATGGTCTCCTCAAGGACCGTCACACCATCATATCTTAGCTTGAGCACCCAAGGAGTATCGATGGTAGCACCACCTATGTTCCTGTAGCCGATCGATACCGTTGGCCGGTCCCCTGCCTCGAGATCCTCCTCGGAAGGATCAGAGAACGTCAACAAGCTCACGGTCAGGTCCGGTCCGTTCACCATCACCTGTTTCTCCACCCAACCCTTCAAACCTTCCGTATCGGTAACGGTCAGATTGACCACATAGGATGGACCGCCCTGGAAAACATGGGAGATCACCTCACCGGTCCCTATCAAGGACTGATCGGACCATCCCTGGTATCCCTGCCTTACGAACCATGTCCACTCGATGATCTCCTCCGTCACGTTTTCGGATGCATCGGGATCGAAGGATGCGGAACCGTTCAGCATCACCTCATCCCCGAGGTTCACCTCTGGAAAGGGTTGTATCACCGCAACGGGCCTTATGTTTTCTTCCCCGGACACAACATCCGGCAGATAAGCGGCAAATAGTACTGTAAATGCAAGTAATTGTATGACCGGCACCGTTCCATTGATCCTCATCTTTTTCACCACTGGAGAAGCTCCCCTTCCCATTTCTCCTTATCGAACCATTGGATATAATAAATTATCACTTCCAGAAAAGTCTATCGGGAATCTTGTATAAAATTCAATACATACTTGTATAGGAAACGATATATGTTTGTATCGTGAACGATACAAGATTGACATCGATCTTCGGCATGGACCTGAAGGTGCTCTACCTTTTCCTTGACGATCAGGAGGAATGGCTATCCCTGAGCGACGCAACCAAGTTGCTCGATGGGAACAAGATGACAGTAAGAAGATCGCTGGGGAAACTGGTGGAAACTGATCTGCTGGAGGAGAAATTCGATGGCTACAGGAGATCCTTCAGATTGAAAGGGTCATATATCAATTCGGTACTTCAAAGGATGAAGAACGCGGATTCGGAGATCATAGGATCATTGATAGGATACTTTCAAGGAAAGGTCGACGCAATGGTCCTGTACGGGAGCAGGGCCGAGGGAACAAGCGGTCCGGATTCGGACTGGGATGTCCTTGTTGTATCCGATGATATGGATCCCTTGGAGATCAACAGGGTCGAGAACAATATGGAAAGAAAATTCGGAGAACTCCTCAATCTCCACTTATATACAAAAGACCAGGTGATCCGGATGAGGAATAAAAGATCTCCATTCTATCTGGAGTTATTGAAAAAGAACATTCCTCTGGTAGGAGACCTGGATGACATACGATGAGTGCTTGAGGAGAGGACAATTGAAAAGAAGTGTGATCGACGGTGATGTTTTTCGAAGGACCATGAAAATGGCAGAGGAAGATATTGATGCAGCAAGAGGTTCCTTGAAGCAGAGAAATTGGGCCTGGTCAATGGTCCAGGCCTATTCATCTATGCTTAACGTATCAAGGGCCATACTGTTCAAAGATGGTTATGTGGAAAGAAGTCATTACTGTGTTGTCGAATACCTGAGATACAATTACTATGATGAATATGAGGACCACATAGAGAAACTGGATCTGATGAGAAAGGAAAGACATCAGATACTATATAATTCCAGGGAGACGGTCAACGAGATCACTGCCAGATTAAGAGTGAGATGGGCTGAAGGGTTCCTTGGTGAGATATTGAACGAAAATAAGATCAAAGATGATGATCAAGAGGATATCTGAACTGTTTCGTTCAAAGCATCCCGGAAACAACATCCCAGATCCTGTCCTGGACCTCGATCTTGCGGAGCGATGCATCCACAACAAGCCATCTTGTCTTCAGATTATCAGGCTGATGCTGTCCTCTTGATATTCTCTGAAATGTCTTTCTGACGCTCCCCTGGAAATCCCGATCCAATTCAAAGTATTCCAACGCCTCTCCGCGATGGTCCACTCTTCTCGCCGATATCTTCGGGTTCAGGTCCAGAAGTATTGCAAGATCGGGTCGGTCCGCATATCTGTTGATCTCACCGACCCATTCCATATCCACCTTCTGACCCTGATATGCAATGGATGAATAGACATACCTGTCAGTGATCACGAACCTGTTCGATTCAAGGGCAGGTCTAACTTCCTTCTCCAGATGCTCGATCCGGTCGGAGGCAAAAAGGAGAGCAAGGGATTCATCATCCAGAAAAGGATCGGAAAGATGCTCCCTTATCATCTTGCCCGTAGGGCCCTTTGTCGGCTCGCTGGTCAAGAGAACATCATTACCTATATCAGAGAGCTTCTCCTTGAGAAGTTTTGCCTGTGTTCCTTTACCGCACCCGTCAATACCCTCGATTGCAATGAAAAGGGACATTCAACCGTTAGAGAAAAAAAGAAGTATAAAAGGATGACCCAAAATGGACATCCTTATTTATATAGAACTCAGGCGAGCTTCTTCAGGGTGAGCGAAAGGAGGTCCCAGAAGTCCTTCACTGACGGGACCCTTGTCCTCTCGTCCGGAGAATGGGGGTTCTCGATCTGGGGTCCGAAGGAGGCCATGTCCATGCCTCTGAACTTCTCACCGATGATCCCGCATTCGAGACCAGCATGAATTGCCTTCATCTCCGGGTCCTTCTCCCAGAGCTCTATGGCCCCTTCCTTCAGGACCGCAAGGACCTTTGAGTCCAGGTTCGGGAGCCATCCCGGATATGCCTGGCCTCTCTCGACCTCTGCACATGCCAGAACGGCCATGGCCTCTATCCGATCCCTGAGAGCTTCGAGCTGTGTGCCGGATGAGGACCTTGAGGCGAGCTGTATGTAAACATCATCCTCGGTCCTGATCTTTGCCATCGACGTGGATGTCTCCACGAGGTCCGGGATATCCGGACTCATTCTGTAGATACCATGAGGGAGCGATACTATGAGATGGAGGGACCTTCTGGAATCTTCTTCGGTCATTGCCTTCCCTGGGAGCTCCGTCTCCTTAATATCGATCGCCATCGAAGGTTCGATGCTCTTGTATTCGAACTTGATCTCCTCGAATGCTTCCATGACGAGCTTCTTGATCGGTTCAAGGTCTTCTTTTGCCACGATGACCGCTTCGGCTTCCCTGGGAATGGCATTGTGCTTGTCACCCCCTGAGAAGTTGGCAATTGCAAAGTTGTATTCCTTTGCTGCTTTCCAGAGCATTCTCGCAAGGAGCTTTATGGCGTTTGCCCTGCCGAGATGGATGTCCACACCGGAATGGCCGCCCTTCATGCCGGAGAAATTTATGCTAACTGCCTTCCCCTCGGGTTCTTCCCGGATGACCTTCATGTGTATATCCGACTCACCGCCACCTGCACATCCGACATAGAGAGCTCTCTCTTCCTCCGTATCGAGGTTGATCAGCATCCTTCCTTCGAGCATATCCTCGCCGAGTGCAAACGCGCCATTGAGTCCGGTCTCCTCGTCTACCGTGAACAGAGCCTCGATGGGGCCGTGAACGAGAGCATTGTCATCCAGAACAGCGAGGGCTGCGGCAACTCCGATGCCGTTATCTGCTCCAAGGGTCGTCCCTGTAGCATAAAGGTATTCTCCCTCCATCCTCAGCTTGAGCGGATCATTGTCAAAATCGAACTCCACATCGTTGTTCTTCTCGCAAACCATGTCCACATGCCCCTGGAGAACAATTATCGGGGTGCCTTCGTGACCCGCGGTCGCTGGTTTCGATACAACGACGTTCATTACCTTGTCCTTGCGATATTCCAGACCATTGGCTTCGGCCACCGAGACAACATAATCAATGACCTTCTCCTCGTGCCTTGAACATCTGGGTATCTTGCTTATCTCTCCAAAATGCTTCCATAGAAGCTTCGGTTCCAATCCGTCCAACACATTCTGTTCCATATTGATCACCATATACAACAACTTCGGGATGGCGCAGTACCCCGGAGGTATACAATAAATGTTTTGCATGGAGAATGCAAATTCACTCCATCATAACGTTCTTGACCTTCTGATACGAGAGAGAGACCACGGATGTCCGGAGGAGAAAGGGTAAAAAGGCCTTTTCCCGGTTCGGGATGTCCAGTTTGTGCAACTCATCCATGAACGAGTGGATGTTTCGGACCTTGCTTCTGGTATCTCCTCCGGCGGACAGCGCAATATCAACGAACCTTTCCTCCACCTTAACCAGGTTCCTTTCAAAGTGAGCGGATGCCAGTATGCGCGTTGCTTCGAGATACTGTGTAGAAGTGGCTATCTCGGATATTACACCTATGGAGTTCAGAATAAGGTCAGATAGGCCTTGATCCTCCATGGACTGGAACTCCTCGACAGAGTTTAGAAAAGGAAATACACCTGATATCACCCTTGCCAGTATGTTCCTTTCCACGATCTCCGGGTCCGTTTCCAGGGTGAGGACCACATCATGGAGTGCCATGGCATCATCGTGAAGGGCGCGAATAGGTTCGTTAAGATCATCTGCATTCGTCGAGGCTCGGAGAAGATCGACTGAACGAATGAATGCCAGGGTCGTCTTCGAAGAAGGTTCCAGAAGCATGACTGCCATCTTCTCGTCAAGTTTCTTCTGATCCTTTTCGACGAACCCCATATCAAAACCTCAAAAAGAAGAACGGAGGGGGAAATCCCCCTCCGATCCATTGCTCACTTCACGTCCTTTGCCTCGACGCTGACATCCTCGCCGGTCTTTGTTGCAACAACGCTGCGGATCAGCTTTGTGACGTCAACACCGGTAAGCGACTCGACCAGGGCAGGCATCTGGGCTGCAATGTCAACGGTCTTATTCACGAAACCGCTGGGCCCCTTCTCCCCCATGACGATCACCTTGTCAACGCCTTCAAGCGAGGAAGCTGCGGCCTGGACGATCTCCGGCAGCTTGTCGACCACCAGCTGGGTGATCGCAGCATCGCCGTATTTCCGCCATGCAAGGGCCTTTTTCTCCATGGCCTCTGCCTCGGCAAGACCCTTGGCCTTGATGGCCTCTGCCTCGGCAAGACCCTTCAGCTTGATGATATCTGCCTCTGCAGTTCCTTCCTTGCGGATCTTGTCGGACTGGCCCTCGGCAAGTTTCTGCAGCTTCTCCATCTCACCGTCTGCTGTGAGCTTCAGGTGGGTCTGGGTTGCTTCTGCCGCACGGATCGTCTTGATCTTGTCAGCATCGGCTATCCTCTCGATCTTTCCCTTCTCTCCGTCAGCTTCCGCGATCTTGGCATCCGCAGCGGCCTTGGCGGGGACGACCTGCTCGGCCTCCTGCTCCTTGGTCTTTCTCTCGATCTCCCTGTCCTGAAGCTCGATCCTCTTCTTCTTCTCCTCGATCTCGATCTGGATCTGCTCCTTTATCAACTCCTGGCGCCTCTTCTGGTCCTGGAGAGAGAAGGATATCTCGCGGTTTGCTCTGGAGATCTCGACCTCTGCCTCGGCGTTCTGCTTTGTGATGTCCCTCTCCTTGTGGAAAAGGGCAACCTGGGCCTCAGCCTCGGAATTGGCCCTCTCGGCCTCCCTTGCCGCTTCCGCTTCCTTTATGGTCGCCTCCTTGTTGGCGATCGCCTCGCCTATCCTGCCGTCCCTCTTGACCTCTGCGGTCCTTCTCTTACCAAGGGCGTCGACATAACCGTACTGGTCCTCGATCTCCTTGATGACGAACGACCTGATCTCGATACCCATGTTCCTCAGGTCCTTGGCGGCCTGGGACTGAACACGGGAAGCCACCGTGTCCCTATCGGAGTTAATGGCCTCAATGGTCATTGTGGCGCAGAACCCTCTTACATGACCCTCAAGGGTCTTCTGGGCGATCTCGTTGATCTCATGGTCCGTCTTGTGCAGAAGCTGTTCTGCTGCTGTGTAAAGTGAAGCTTCATCGGATGCGACCTTCACCTGTGTCACGGCCTTGATGTTCAACTTTGCACCTGATGTCTTGACATCCGTTACGATATCGGTCACTGTTATCTCAAGGGTCCTTACATCCAGAGGAAGGAAATCGTATCCCTGAACGACAGGCATGATGAACCTGCCACCACCGGAGACCACGTGATACCCCCTTCCTGCTTTCTTTGCTCCACTACCGTAAATGACCATTGCCTTGTCAGGCGGGACTTTCTTGTAACGACTGGCCCATATCCCGATGAATATCAGGAAGACCACGGCCAAGAGCACGAACGCAGCTATTATTCCGACTATCATGTCCATTTCATATCACCTCTCTATCGTCATCTTCTTCTTCGATCTCATCTTCCTCCATTCGGTCACAGTGACAACGGTTACAGCGTCGCCCCTCATCCCTGTGACCACGATTGAAGCATTATTCGGAATTTTATTCCTGGAAACCGCGGGAATCAAGGTCCTTCCTCTCTGTTTGGTCACAACAACGACCTGTCCCTCACTTTCCGGATGAATAGGGATGGTAACCGAACCTTTCTGTCCGACCAACTTCCTGTAGGAAACAGTGGAATCCGATTGGAAGATCTTCAGCAGATGGTTCATGACAAGGAATATCACTGTAGCGAAGATCGCCGAGACCCCACCTGAAATGAACGGCGTGAATACTGGAACCATTCCAACAAATGTCAGTATTGCTCCGATGCCGCCAAAGAGTGCAAGGAACGAGAGTATCATTGGAATACTGAACATTCCCATATCACCCCCTCCAACACCTCCACCAACATCGATATCCGGTCCACTTTCTCCGAGTTCCAGATCGAACCCACCGAGAATGAGCATCAAGATCAGGAGAGCCAGGCTGATAGCTCCCAGAGCCAGATAGACATAGAACCACCATTCTATCATCGTTTGCCTCCATTTTTCGAATAATCGAGCCACTTCCTGCAGCGGTCCATGTTGATGTGATATGTCTCCTCGGTCGAGTCCAGATCAAGGGCTTTCTGGAAATAGGTGAGAGCTCTCTGGTATTCTCCGGCTTCCATCAATGCCAGTGCATATTCATTGAAGGCAAATGCCCTCTTGTGGTCCTTTGACGAGACCTCCCTTTTCGGAGATACGATTATTGGTGATCCAGCATCGATCACGACACCTTGCCTACTCCCGCTTTTCCTTTGTTTCTTCTTCTTTGATGATGAAGATTTTATTTTCTCATCCTGAACATCCGATACCTGAGAATGATCCTTATAAGAGGGCTGAGGAACAATGGCCCTCACTCCCCATTTCTGCTCGTATGACTGCTCCCTCCCCCAGGTCCTATCGTATCCATCCCTTCTTTTCTTTATCAAAGAGCCGGGCTTGGTAGCAGGGCCGATATCAGGCCAATCCTCCTTGCTTGAAAGCTCTTCGATGTTCGATACACCGATGTTCCTGAAACCAATGGCACGATCATCACGGAAGATCACACCCAAGAGTCTTGCTTCTATCTTCCGGTTGTGGTCAAAGGAAAGCTCCCTGTCATGGTCAAAGGAACGGCTCCTATCTGCCAACACTCGAGGCTTTCGGAACCTGACCTGACACACCGAGGTGTCGAATCTCCTCTTCTTCGAGGATGATCTGTGTTTCCTCTTCCCTCTGACCGACAATGATATCTCTCTCCTTGGAGGCCCCTGTACCCCACTTGCTTAGACAAGTATCGAGGTATAAAATAGTTTGGTCCAGGAGGTATAGCGGAGGATCACTCCTTTTCCTTTCTCTTCCCCGTGATGAAGAAACCGGATTTTGGTGTCAGATAGTACAGTTTCATCGTGTAGGGCTTGAGCTTCCTGGAAAAGGACGCTTCCAGTTCTGCCCGGGTGTACATGCCATGATTGTCCAC
>JAYEPK010000367.1:0-2662 GCA_034723935.1 Thermoplasmatota archaeon | reverse complement strand
CCCGTATCCCCGTCCCTTACCCTGAGATGCGTCTCGCTGGATTCAACAACTGCGAAAACAGGATATGGATCCAGACCATCGAACTCGATATTTGAGGAAATATCCACGGCCACCGCTCCGAGGGATCCGGTATCGTTCGACCAGGTAATGACCGGTTCCATGATCCCCCTTGTTGCTCTGTCACCCATGTTCGAATGGCCGGGGTCCCTTCCGATCATTGGCCAGTAGATAGAAGAGAGGTCACGGGTCTTTTCGTGCTCCCCACCTGCGAAGGGACCGATAGATGCGCTGGTCAAAAGCAGGAGAGCGATGATAAAGATAGATGTTCCCGACCTGACAATTATGTTTCTTCCATGGAGCATGAACTGTTACACCTCTTTATACCTATGAGATAGTGAGATATCAGGATATATTCTTTGCTGGACATCCAAGGAAATTCAAGCCCGCTTCGGTTGGGTGGAGCATTACTCTGAGAAGCAAGCGAAAGCTAGGCTGAACCTGGCAGCAGCAAGTTGATTGAGCATTAGATGAACAAATGAAGTAGAATTACCCAAGGGGTCGCTGGCTAAAGAACCCATGGATCACAGGAAACAATCATTAAATATTCCGTATTACATATGTAATGGTTGGTGATACAATAACTAATGGATCAGTAACTGTTCGGTTGGCACCTCATGACCTTGATCTGATCGATAAAAAGGTCCAAGAAGGGCTCTTTACCAGCAGATCAGATGTTATTAGATACTCTATCCGCCATACTTTGAATGAGATCGATTCAAAAGAAAGGAATCTGGATATTCTTGCAAACATCGTAAAGGAAGCAAATGTTACACTCGATGATGTTAGGACCTCTGTCCGGAAAGCCAGAAAAGAAGTATATACGGAAGTGTACGGGAATGAATAAAGTATTTCTCGACACAAGTGTCCTTCTCGGAAAAGTACTTAAACTATCCAGGCAAGCAGAGAGAGTATTTACTGATCCTGATATTGAAAAATACACAAATGAATATGCATTAAAAGAAATGTATCATGTTCTTAAAAAAAATTTCAAATTTTCTGAAATACAGATTTCATATGCTATCGATTATGTTAGACAGGAATGTATAATATTACCCAGTCCAAAGAAGGAAGAAATCCAATCAATCAAAATTCGAGATAAAGCAGATCGCCCGATCGTATATTCAGCTAAAAAGTATGATCTAATATTGTATATTGATGATGAAAAAACGTATCAAGATTCGAAGAAATATGCAAAAGTGAGGCGTATCTCAAAAAATTGATCTTCGTTCTATCTTAAAAAATATGGAAGACACATTTCGGATCACATCTGGCTGCGAAACTGCGACCGAAGGGAACAATTTGGGCGGAATACCTGCAAGGTCTGGAAATGCATATCCGTCTGTTATGCTCTCCGGACGGATAACGACCTCAGAGTTATTTTTTAGCTGGAAAGGCTCACAGCATCTTCCCCGAGATCCAACTCAACCAACGCATCAACAAGCGATCCAACAGCACGTTCATCTTTAATTTCACCCGTTGCATCAGCTGCAAAAAACAACTCCAAGAATCATGATCATCAAGAATTCACCTTCCATGTGAGATGGAAAGCAATATGGGGTTAACGGAAGACTGCAAAGCATATGGTAACCATAATAATTTTGGATAGAGGCAACTCGAAAGTATCGAAATGGTGCTTTATCCCCTTTTTCAGATGGTTGTTCAAATACCCTTTTCTATTCAAATAGAACACCTCAGGATGAGCGAGATGTTATTAGTTTCTGGCTTCCTTCCGAAGAGTTTTTAAATAGATTAGTGTTCATTCCCGATATTGAGTCGACCTCAAATGTGATGTGGAGGACCCAAGATGACCGATGATGAACTCAGACTGGCCAAAGAGAGACTTATGAAGCTCTGGGATGCATACGAATCCCAGGAGAAGGAGATGACAGCAGCTCTGGCCAGGACCAAGAACCTAGAAGAGAAGGAGAAGGACAAGGAAAGGGTCATCGAAACTCTCAGAGAGCTCGTGGACCAGAAAGATACAGAACTGAGGAAGCTTGAACTCAAGGGATCTTCCCTCAACAAGGAAACCTCGGATAATAGAACAAGGCTCGAAGAGCTCACCACCTCTCTCAACATGGAAAGGGCCAGGTACAAGAAACTATTCGTCATCACACAGGAACTGGAGAAAGAGGTCGATACCCTGACCAGGGACCTCGAGGGAAGGGACAGATGGTTCAGGGATAATCTTTCCTTCTTCGAGGAGCTCCCGGCAAGGATGGGGAAGAGGCTCGATATGGTGAGCAGTCCCGGATCCCTCAGAGACCGGTTCGCAGCTCTGAACGAATCACAGGACAGGTCAAGACCTTCTCTTGCTCCTTCTGTTGATGAGAGTGAGGAGAAGACCTTTGAGAAGATAGATCCGAAAGAGGCATCCATGAAGGCTATTTTGGAGCTCCCCGGGATAGACGAAGAGAAGGCAAATGTGCTCATAGATGCCGGTTACGGCGACATTGACAGTCTAAAAGGTGTGTCTCCCTTCGAGCTAGTGAAGCTGGATGGAATAACTCCAACCGTCGCCAGAAAGATCACAGACCATGTTAAGGCATGATCTCGATAACCATTGATGTCCGATCAATGTTGAACGACGTGCAAGCTATTT
>JAYEPK010000366.1:0-2662 GCA_034723935.1 Thermoplasmatota archaeon | reverse complement strand
ACACGGGTGACACCACGTCACCCGTGTTCTCCACGGTGGTGTTGATCGTCAGAATACTTCCAACACCCGCACTGTTGACATTGAACTCACCCTGATAGAGAGAGATATTCGTCAGCTCCATATCCGGAAGGGTCTGGACGTATACCTGCCAGAACACCTTGTTGTTCTCTTCATTGCTCTCCTTGATCGCATCTATGAGGTCAAGGACGACGTAAATATCATGATATCCACCCGAAGTGGGGGTCCAGGTAATATTTGCCCATCTGAACCCACCCGCAGGCAGGGATCGTATGGAGATGGACGGCTGTGTCTCCTTCCATGAGATGATCTTACCACCTTCCAACGGGTCACCATCATAGAACCTGATGAAAATGTCCTTTGCGGGTGTCTCACCGGAGTTCCTTATTGTTGCGCTTATCGCCACCTCATCCCCGATATCGATATCATACTGCTCGGATACGTAAAGATCGTTCGGCCCCATGTAGAGGTCCGGTCTGGATATGACCTTGATATCAATGGAACGCAGATTGTTTTCTTCATTTGGTTCCAGAATGGAATCCACCGGATCAGCGACAATGAACATTGTCCTGAACCCGGTCTCCTCTGCGGTCCGAACGGCTGTCCAGATAATGGAAATGTTCCGTTCCTGACCCGGAAGGAGATCTATCTCGATCATCTCTATCACGTTGGTATCGGAATCCAGAGCGAACTGGACCTTGGCGTTCCTTGCCATGGTATTTCCATTGTTCTTGACCGTGGCCCAGAAGGTTGCGTTCTTTCCCTCTGTAACAATCTGAGGAGACACACCAATATTCGTCGTAAAGGTCAGATCGGGAGGTGTATCAATACGAACCGGGAATATCACAACATTGTTCATCTCATCCTGTTCCTTGACCGAATTCAGGGCATCAATGGATACTATCAGATCATGAAGACCGATCGGAAGACCCGCGAACCAGATGAATTCCATCTCGAGTTCCTCACCAGGAGCCAATCCTGGAACGGATGCGTCCAGGTCCACCTTTGCTTCCTCGGAGATCTCACCATCATAAAGGCTTACGATGAACGGAGAGGCAGGAAGGTCTCCTGTGTTCTCGATCGAGAACAATACCATTACCGTTGTGTTCACGGTCACAGGATCCGGTGAATCCACACTGAAAGAGCTCATCACCAGGTGAATGTCAGGGAGCGACAGAACATTGATGTTCATCATGTCAATGGAATTGATCGGAGATCTATCGTATTTGGAGACGATGGATGCGATCAGGTTCACAGACCCTACCGCGGATGGGGTCCAGTTAATGGTCCTCTTCACAATTTCTCCAGGAGGTATATAATCGAACATGATGAAGGTCTCTATGATACCCCCTCCATCCTGATCGTCCCAGGTTATGTTCACATAGAACGAGTTCTCTTCGGGGTCCTGTTCGCCTTCATTGGAGACAACGATCTTGAACTGTCCTGAAGTGTTGTAGGCCCATTCAACCGGAGGAATATCAAGATCTACCATGTAATCGGGTCCAATTCCAATAGTGTTCGGATCATCGAGCACATTATCGTCTTCATCCGTCTCAGTCACCTCATCATTGATATCGGCGGAAAGGGAAATGATCACATCGCCTTCAATGCAGGTCCATGTCGCAGAGATCATGGATGATGCTCCTGGTGCAAGTCCTGGTAGGTCTCCCTCTCCGATCGACTCACCATTGACAAGTATGGAAGCGGTGAAGGGATCCGTGGCGAACTCACCGTCGTTAATGAAACTACCATTGATGATAACTGGAAAACCGTCTATCATGGTTCCCTCGACCCATACCATGTCAGGCACAATGTTCGGACCTCCGGGAAGGATCACAATTGCATCAACATCCGTTCCCGATACTACAGCAGAAAGCGGGGGAGAATTAATACCCATGTAGGATGCGTTCAACCTGTAGTTACCCAGGTATGTTCTGCCCGTGCTTCTAATCTCTTCCTGAACGACGGGGAACATAACCGTTCCGTTCTCTGCCGTAATATGTGTTGATATGTCAATATGGAGAGGACCAACGATACGTTGAACATATATGGTGGCCCCGACCACCGGGTTCTGAACGGAATCCTGAACCTGCGCGTTCACCCACCAGGATCTCTGAATGACTCCGGACCCCAGAGCTTTCAGCCAGTTGGTCCTTTCGTCCGGAAGGTTCCCGGAGTAAGTGACGTTTGTGAGCGAAGCTGATCGATCGACATCAAGGACCGTGGAGAATACAGCATCTTCCGAGGAGAAGGAGACACCACTCCAATCAAGGTCCTCGATAGCGACCATCCCTCCTCCCATCTTCAAGGTACAATCCCTGGCATATACGCTCGGAGAAGTGATCGTATCCGACATTATTGAAACATCAACATTTGAACCGTGAAGGTTAATGGAACCGTTCATATGCTCTCCCTTCAGATCCATAATGGCCGTATCCCTGGCGACCAGACTGTTCACCTTTATGGACCCTTCGTTCAATGTCAGTTCAGGACCAGATGACCCCATAAGGTAGACATACAGAGGATTTCCACCGGTGGATGAGAGGGTGACATTGTTCATCTCCAGTTTTCCTCCATTCTCGATAAGGATGTATGCTGGAGAGTCATCTGTCAGGAACCTGACAGCAGTATCATTTATTACCAG
>JAYEPK010000365.1:0-2673 GCA_034723935.1 Thermoplasmatota archaeon | reverse complement strand
CATCTCAGAAGAGCCTTCACGAACCCTTCGTTCCGGTCCGGGACTCGGACACTTTCCTTCCGGTGGTCACACAAGAGAACGATCTCAGGATAGATGTCATGGTCCAGGTCCTCCAGGTGCTTCCGGGGGAAAAGGAAACTGCCGAGGTCAGGGTAACCAATCTCTGCAACAGGGAGATGATAGAGGTTCACCTGGACGGCTCCGATCTTCCGGATGGATGGAAGGTCGATCTTCCAGAGGGCAACTTGAAGGTATTCATGGGTCAGACCAGATCGTTCATGATGGAGATCCGGGCGCCGGAGGATGCTGTCGCTTTTCAAAAGGTAATGTTCACCCTGTCAGGTTATATCATCGACCAGACCAACATCAGGTCCACCAATACCATTCCATTTTCAGTTCTTCAGTTCCACGAGATCGAGGCAGGCCTGAAGGACACATCCACACGGTCTGTATCACCGGGTCAGATCATTCCCGTTCAGATCGAGGTGGTCAATCTGGGAAACGGTGAGGAGATAGTTAATATGGGATACGATAGCGAAGGTAATTCGATCATATTATCCTTCCAGGACCGGCTGAACAGGTCCATGGATCAGTTCAAGATGGACGGTCTTGAGACCACCGAGATCACCGCCCATGTGAAGATCCCAGCTGATCAGGCAACCGGGCTGACAAGGATAATAATCGAGGTTCACGGTCAGGAACAGGATATCTATCTCATCCTTGACCTTCAGGTCTCCCTTGCAAGCTCGGTCGATATTTTCGGTCCTACCGGAGAGAGGGAGATAAAGATAGGTACAGCACCCAACAAGCCGGGAGAGGTCCTGGTGGCATTGACCAATGAAGGGAATGGACCGGATGATGTAAATGTTGAGATATCCGGTTTCCACGGAGCCCCTGTTGAGAAGGTCATTGCTCTGGGGATAATATGTGTTCAGGGTTGCAAGGAACAGAGTGGGGAAAAGACATTCTGGGACTTTTCCAATGAACTGGACCTCACAGGGGGAGCACATATCAAAGATATCGTCCCAACAGGTTCCATGCCCGTTCTGAACGGCAGGCACAAGAGAAGCGGTCTCCTGTCCATTGACCTCCGCCTTGAAAGGTCCATGCAGGTATTCATCCGAATTGCCTTCTGTATCGATCCTCTGGCATCCGATGATACGATTGAGAGTCCCTCCTTCATGGTGACCGCAAGTGCGGGTGACTCTATCTCCGAGCTCCCGATCCTGATCGACCTGAAATACCCCGCACTGGGATTTCAGGGAGACATCGAAATGGTTGGAAATTCAAAGGTGGACGGTTACGATGCATCCCACGGTGACAGGATCACTTTCCTGGTGAAGGTGGTCAACCTGGGTTCGATATATGCGTCGGATGTGGTTGTCCAGTTGGCTGTGGACGGAAGGAAGGTCAGCAATGTTACCCTGCCCAGGGTGGGCATCGGCTCCGGCGAGGAGAAGGTCGTTATGCTAACCTGGGAGGCGTCTTCGGGGGAGCACGAGGTCAAGATCTCTATAGATCCCGATGGTTCGATATTGCAGCTTGGACCCGGGGATGGGGAGCTGTCCGGGCCCATCACAAAAGAGGTGAGCGTGAAGGGCGAAGGTTTCTTCGGAAGGCTTGAAAGCATCTCTCCCGTGATATCGATCATCATTGGAATTCTACTTCCCATCATCATCGCCTCGGCTGCAGTTGCGATCGTGAACAGAAAGAAACAGAAATAGGTTCGATCGTGGAAATGGTTCAATGATAGAATATATACTTAGATATGGTATGGGGATAATCAAATGATGTTGTCCCCCCAACTATCCACGGGTTTCCATTCTCATCAAGGACCAGGTCATATGTTCCTTTATCGACCCTACCCCCAATGTATGTAGCATGAGGTATGGACGATCCATCTGATGACAGAACGAGAACGAACGCATCCCAGTAACCATAAAGCGATCTCTGATAGGCATCTGGGGTCGTTGTCAGGTTTCCATCGGCATTCTCTCCGATGTAAAGCTGACCAACTTTGTTCATGTCAATACTAACAGGTTCCACATAATAATCCAGGAAAGTGGACCATAATATCGAATCTCCACTATTTGAGAACTTGATCACATATCCTCTCTCAGTTTCAGTCCCGGTTCCGCATGAATAAGTTCGACGGAAAGGCGTTGATGAAGAAAGCCAGGAAAGCATGCAAAGCTTTCAACGAATTGAAGATCAAGACCGCTGATGGGATTCGTCTGGAAATGTCTGTGAAGAGATGAAAATAAATCCTCCTATTTCAGATGCATCAAAAAACCCCAAAATGGAGAAACATCAAGAACATAAGTGTTCCTAATTCAGATGCGTCAAAAAACACCTAAATGGAGAAATGGAGAAACATCAAGAAACTCTCTTTCCTTTGAAATTCACTGTAGGCAGATCCTGAATAACCTGTCCATTTTCTGTTCTTTTTGCCAATGATCTGTTGATCGGAATGTTTCCCTTGCCCTTCTTTTTGTTCTCGTTGAAGATAGTCATATGCACCATACAGCTTTATGCTATCCAGTCACATATTTATATCGGTTGACAGCCTTACATCATTATGATCCAGACTTCACTTTTGAGGTTTTCATTTGATAGAAAGGCTCTTGGATTGTCCCTTTTAAAAGCGAACAAGTTCTATCGAACGTTGTATGG
>JAYEPK010000364.1:0-11425 GCA_034723935.1 Thermoplasmatota archaeon | reverse complement strand
GAGAGATACTTATGTTTATTCTTTATTTCCAAATGGATCTCTCAAATGGAAATTTAAAACCGACCATGTTGTTCATTCTTCCCCTTCTATTGATGATTTCGGAAATATATATGTGGGTTCGCTTGACGGATTTCTTTATTCGATTGGAAATCGAATACCTTCCACTCCAATGAATTTCTCTATTTCCTACGGTAAAAATTTTTGCAATCTCACATGGGAAGATTCCATTAATGACGGGGGAGCAGAGATCCTTGGATATCGTGTCTACAGGAACGATACGGAAAACAATTTCTCGATCCATGCAGATATTGGACCCGATCAATTATCATTCAATGATACAGATGTGATCAACGGTGTGAATTATTCGTATTATGTTGTTGCATACAACCGAGAGGGCGAAAGTACACCGTCTGAGATCGTTAATGGAACACCATTTGGCAGACCATTACCTCCTCAAAATATTCAGGTTGCGCGAAACAACCAAACATTGAACCTCACGTGGGACGCTCCCACCGATACAGGTGGGTATCCTGTCTTGCTGTATAATGTGTACTGGAAAGAAACATCCTCTCAAGATTGGAACAACGAGACCACCGAATACGATCACTATCTGTTTGACAATCTTCACCCAGGAACCCAATACACGTTCAAGGTTTCTGCCAATACCGAGATCGGAGAAGGCTTTCATTCCAGTAATTATACAGGTTATATTCCCTTGCCTCCAGACAGTCCATTGAACCTGACAGCAACGGCCGGGAGCAAATATGTTTTTTTAAATTGGGACCCGCCAGATGATGTTGGTGATGCCGAGGTCGTCGAAAAGTACATCCTGTATAGAAATGATACCTTCTATACAAATATCTCATCAGACATCAATGAATACAATGACACAGGTCTAGTAAATGGGATAACCTATTGTTACCGAATTTCCGCTTTCACAATTGCTGGAGAGGGGGATTTGAGCAACGAGGTATCGGCCATGCCCAAAGGTTTACCGGGAATACCAACAGATCTCAACTACACTATTCAGAATGAGAATGATATCACAATTACCTGGAATGCACCATTGGATACAGGTGGAGTAGATATCCTGAGTTACAAGATATACAAATATGAAAATGGAGAGTTATCTGGAGAGAACGAAGTTTTTCTTGAAGAGTTCATGGATGAAGATATAACGAAAGGTATTGAGGTGACCTACAGGATAAGTGCAGTAAATTCACTGGGAGAAGGAAGGCTAAGCGATCCTTTGACAGTATTCATTGAGCTCGGAGGATTGCCCAGTTCGCCTCGTACTGTTACTTTGAAATTACTTGATAATGGGATCGAACTATCATGGTTTGAGCCTTTGGAAACCGGAGAAGGGCCCATCGAAGGTTATCGGATCTATAGAAAGATCGAAAATATATCAGATTTCATTGTGATCGATGATATACAATCCATAACCAAATACCTGGACGATAATATCGAGCCAAATACAACTTACATCTACAAGCTGACTGCTTACAATGCAATAGGTGAAGGTCCTTTTTCAACAGAACGGGAAATATTCATTGAGGGTGATTATCAACCACCGCTTACCAATCACACGAACGGTGAAGAGAAATTTCAGTGGTGGATATATTTACTGGTCATTCTTCCAATTCTTTTGATCGTTCCGGGAATTATCATATTCTTGAGAAAGAAGAACAAAACCAATTCCGATCAGGATGTGTTGATCGACCAGAATGAGGATATCTCTCTTGAAGAGGAGATCTTTGGAATACGGACCGATCCCAGTGAAGGTTCTGTTAAACAAAAGAGTGCTCCCCTTCATGCAGATCTAAAGGGAGAATAATATGAATGGAAGTTTTTCAATTGCCATTGACATCTTCGAATGAAAACATTTATGACCCAGAACAAGATTGTTTCGAATGGTTCTGTCCAGTGGGGGGTAGGCTATCAGCGAGATATCGAGTACCATATCAAAAGGTCTCATAAAGGTCAAGGAGGAGAGGCTAAAGAAACTGGTCCTCCAGTATCCTGTTCCCAGACACGTGGCCATAATCATGGACGGGAATCGGAGGTTCGCCTCCGATTCGGGCAAAGTCCCCCTTGAGGGACATCTTGCAGGAAGGGACAAGCTGGAAGACGTACTGGAGTGGTGCGTTGATCTGGGGATACACATCCTGACCGTCTACGCTTTTTCGACCGAGAACTTCAAGAGGTCCAAGAAAGAGGTTGAATCCCTCATGCACCTGTTCGAGGAGGACTTCATCAAGATCGCCAATGACGACAGGGTGCACAAGAACAAGATAAGGGTTTCCGTTTTTGGCCAGAAGGAGCTTCTCCCGAAAAAGGTCCAGGAGGCCATCAGAAAGGCCGAGGAGAACTCGGGTCAGTATGATGAGTATTTCTTCAACCTCGCGGTTGCATACGGCGGCAGGGAAGAGTTGATAACTGCCATTAAATCCATTGTCGATGATGCCAAGACGGGCAAGATCGACAGGGATGACATAGACGAGGAACTGGTCTCGAACTACCTGTACACCGCACCATTCCCCGATCCGGACCTTGTTCTCAGAACTTCCGGAGAGGTAAGGATATCCAATTTTCTTCTCTGGCAGCTGGCCTATTCCGAGCTATACTTCACGGATATATACTGGCCCGGACTCTCATTCTCCGAGTTCCTGAAGGCGGTCAGATCATACCAGCTCCGCAAGAGAAGGTTCGGGATCTGAACTAATCGATTATATCGAGCGAGTTCTCGATACGGTTCAGTTCAACACCGGAGCTCTTCGATCCGACAAGTGCTCCTCTATCATTGGCTATGATCGATGCTCCCAGGTAAGGGGAGCCGAAATTGGCCGTTGATATGTTGACATCGACCGAGAACAGCTCTTTCAGAGCTTCCAGATCCTTTTCGGATGCCCTGGGGTGAACGACCATCCCTTTCGAGTTCATCGCTGCAATGGAACCGATGGTCTTTATGCCGGCGATCGTACCCTTTACCACCTCGACATCGAAGGTGTTCTCGACGAGCTTGATGGAATCCCTTGTCAGGTCCGGGTTGACGAGTGCATATCTTTCGGAAAGCAGAAGATTGTTTCCCCATGCTGTGATCGGATCATCCGATATGACCACCCTGAGATCGCTCTCAAGATCCGCATCCCCTTCGATCACCGTACGTTCGATCTCCTTTTCGGAGTAAAAATACGGAGCAATGAGCCCCTTTGAATTGGCTGCTACCAGCGACCCGTGAAGGTTCGTGTTCCCTGCCGATGTTCTGTGTACCTTCAGGCCAAGGCCTTCCTTGATATCGACCATGAACTCATCAGTTGTGTCCACTGGGCAGATCAGAACATCTCCGATGATCCTGCAGAAAACACCGATGAACGGGTTACCGCTCAGATTAACCATTTTGATGGCCAACAGCCATACCCCCGTCCCTCACTCCTCCGGGAGCGTGACCTCGACAAGGTCCTGGTCCTTGAACTTGGTAGCCTTGACCTTGATCTTGCCTGGAGGATGCTTGATGCCTCTTTTCCATATACTCTCGTTTATGGGGGTGTCCAGCCATACGTTCTTCTCTTCGATCTTCATATGCTGGGCAATATGTGCCCTTATAAGCTTGATGGCTATGGGCGCCCTTTTGGTCCTGGGGGTGTCCGCCAGTTTTCTCAAGGGAACGGTAATGATCCTTTCTTCCATATCCTCTGCCATGAAAAATCACTCCTTGATCATTATCATTTCTGGAGCCTGCTTCTTCTCCAGTTGTACCTTTTTGAGTGCGATGTGAACCTTCTTGCGGTCCTCTGCATCACCCAGGCAGGTACCCTGCGGTTGCTGTTCGTGGCCCTTATGAGCCTTTTTTTCTTTCCAAAGGGTATTCGGCTGGACATGGTCGTTACTTCCTTGTAATGTTTATTTCCCTTTTCTTGGGTTGGATCTGCAAGAGCAGTTTCTTGAGTGTTTCGTCATCGATCTTGTTCGGGATCCTTCCGGAGCGGTAGAGATTTATCAGCTGGCCCTCGATCCCCTCGGCCATTTCAGGGTATGCAAGTTTTAGCCTGCCGATCCTTTCCTTAGCCTCCGGGGTCAGTATCTTTCTGAGCAGGTCCTTTTTCAGCGCTTCCACCTTTGCTCTTTCTTCCTGGGCCCCTTGTTCCTGCTCCCCCTGCATCTGAAGCTGTGCAAGCTTCCTCCGCCTTAGAGCCTCAAGTTCGGGATCCTCTTCGGACATTGTATCATCTCTCATGGCTGTTTCTCAGTACTTGCCAAGTTCCGGATTATCCTTGATGATCTCCTGGAGGACCTCTCTTGCAACGTTGTCAAGGAGGCTCTCTCCCTTGGGGGAGAGCTTGCGTCCTTTTCCTTTGATCGTGGTAACAAGCTCGGCCTTCTCAAGCTGCTGAAGGGCATTCCTGATGATGGAACCAGATCCGTAGGCGACCCTTGTAGGTTTTACTCCCCGGTTCTTGGGACCGCAGAACAGCCCTCTCAGTTGAATGGTTCCGATAGGGCCTTTGATATAGACCTTTCTCAGGATCGCTGCTTCTCTGATATGCCACCAATCACTGTCAAGAGGAGCCTTATCCTTGAATACGGCTGTCTTTACAAATGGTGCCCATTCAGGAGGTTTACAGGCTTCAAGGGCCTTGAGCTTCTCGGCTGTCCTCTTGATGAGCAGGTCGGTGGGCACGTCGTATGCTGTGGTCATCTTCATCCTCCAGTATGTTCTGGATAGGGTCATCCCATACACTAGTAGGGGATGTGGAAGGGCTGATACCTCTCATTTATTTAAACGTTTCTTGTCAAAGAAGATATCCAGAACATGTTCTCCTTAGCCCTAGATATCATGGGAAGTTACCATGAGAGCTCTTTCTCACTTCCTCCCGGTGGGTCTTTATTTTCCTTTTTCACTCCCTTTTCATCCGTGTTGTCCTCAATCTCCTCCTCGGACCCTTCTTTCTCTTCCGCACTTTTTTTCTTCCTTTTCACAAGACCGCGTATTATCAGTAGCACGATGATCAACACCAGAATACCCAGAATTATCCAGAAGGAGAAGAAACAGAGAGTAACATGATTGAAGCCGAAA
Organism: Thermoplasmatota archaeon; assembly: GCA_034723935.1. Lineage (GTDB taxonomy): Archaea > Thermoplasmatota > Penumbrarchaeia > Penumbrarchaeales > Penumbrarchaeaceae > JAYEPK01. Next base: position 6,348 of record JAYEPK010000364.1, on the reverse strand, counting down.
TACGGACCTATCTCCAGTTCCAGAAGGACACTCTCGCCTTCGGGCGTGTCCGGGGTGATCTTCAGAACAGGGTGGTTGTCGATCACCTCGACATCGAGCTCGTGTGCCTTTTCATCTGTCGAGTTCCCGATCCATGCCTGGACCCCGGTCCCGGAGGGGAAATGGACCTCTATATCTGCTTCCCATCCGGATATCGGTCCGAAATCGATAGTCTTCTGAATGGTCCTGATAGGTATCATCGGGTCCATGTGATGCGGTATGTATTCCGCCTGCATGGAGTTCGATGTTGAACCCAGTGGGTTTGCGGAACCTCCGGCAGTGATCTTCACTTTGATAGGTTCGCCCCCGTCAACCATCCCATCGGAAACGTAACCTGTAGTTGTATTGTCCAGGGTGATCGTTATCTCGAGGTCCTCCTCGTCGACAAGACCACCTAGCAGATCCACTACCTGGTCCTTGACATCGTCCGTGATGTCGCTCTCTTTTGCAATTCCCATCTTCAGAAGGAGCCTGATCATATCCGCGCTGAGGTATCGTATTGTGTAGTCAAGGTCGGTCTCCAGCCGGAGATCGTTCGCATCGTATTGGATGACGGAAATTGATATCGTGCTCTCCGAGCTGAGTGTCATTTCCAGGTCGGAGATGTGGCTGGAGGAGATGTCGGTAAGGTCTATCATGGAGGTGATGGCTATTTCCTCTTCATCGTAGCCTGGGTCCCTTGTCGAACCGATCTCCTTGATCCCCCCCGTCAATTCGTATGTCGATCTTCCCCCCTCCTGTGAAAGTTGTGTCTCACCTATCAGGATGAGCTCCACGGGAGTTGTTAGCAGAACATCGAACCGATCATCCGAAACAGCGGATATCTCCTTTCTTATTCTCAGACCGCCGTGGATGAGGTCCATCACATCCTCGAGTTCGTATCCTTTCAGAACATCCAGCTTGACCGGTTCACCAAGGTTCACTGTGAGCCGTATGTCATTGTTGCTGTCCAGCAATGCTTTCAGCTCGTTGCCCGATCCCGGTAGGACCGTCGGAAGTGATCCCTCCTCGACCACTGTTATGACCTCAAGTTCCTTGCCGTCCAGAGCATCCGACAGACTGGAGTTCACCTCATCGGCGACCTCTTCTTCCAGATCGGTCATGTCCTGATCGTCCAGAAGTCCCTCCAGGTATGCCCAACCTATAAGACCCGATCCTACGTGGTCCAGAGCAATTATAGACCCGGGTAGATCGTCGAGTATGTTCCTTCCCTTGAGGTCTATTGAGGATATGCAAACGGTCCCCTCAAGTTCGATCTCATCGAGCTGGTACCAATCCATGACGAAGTCACCCGAAATAACCTCCTCGGAATGCATCGATGGGTCATTGGACAGGATCCGAAAGGGGAATGTCCTCGAGAGCTCTCCTGCCTCTCCGTTCACGGTGATAGAGTATCTTCCATCTTCAGGGGTATATTCCGAGCTGGAGAGGATAACGGTCAGCTCCCCGTCGCCCAGGGGGTCGAACTCATCAGGGAACATGTATGTGACCCTGTTCCCGACCCCCGCCTTCAGTGTGATGGTCCTGGAGATCTGAAAACCGGAAAGCAGCATTCCCGTCGCAAGATGATCGATCCTCGATCCATCGATGTTCTCGAGGGTCTCTTCATCAAGGAACACTGAACTATTCGTAATACCGTGTATGTTCATGGAGAATATCACCGGTTCATCGTCCCCGGACCCCGGGGCCATTGTGGATAGATCGAGTCCGCTCGATACTATCTCGAGGTCATCTCCCTCGAGGGAACCTTCCGTTATATTCATGGTCCGTGAGAGAAGCTCCTCACCAAGTTCTGCAGTTGTATTGCCCGGGTCCATGCCGTAGAGATCTCTCAGTTCCGTGACGTTATAGATGGTCCCTTCTATCTCGATGGTGTAAACCTCGAGCGTGGCCTGGATATCGTACTCGCTCATTGATGTGAGGTCAACATCGATCGTCATCCATATGCTTTCCATGGTTCCATGGGGAGCACCGTCAGAGCCATCGGATGCCATGAGCGGGATGACAAGGAGAACGATCGCAAGGAGAACAGATGATATGGATCTGAATGTATGCTCCTCTATGTTCATATTTTATCAACCGATGGGCACTACAAAAGTGTTGCTGTCAAATTTTTATTCAAGTAACACCATTGATCACCGATGAAAGAAACCCCCCTTACCGTCTCCGCGAGCAAAGAAGATGCCGAAAAGGTACGGTCCATTATACTTGATCATGCACTTTTCGACCCTGAAAGATCCGTGAAAAGGGATGAAAGGGTACATTTTCCGATCGGTTTGCCCGAAGATAAGGACCTGGTCTGGCTCCGATCACTTGTAGGTAACGTGGAGATCTCGGATGACCTGACCCGGACGGGAACAAGGGCCCCTCATCTTTCACCGTTCGAGAGGATAGCCGCTCGTCTGGAAGAGGAGCTGTCAGGGCCCGAGCTGGAAGTTCTTCCGGATAGATGGGAGAAGATCGGAAAATGTCTCGTTCTGAAGCTTCCGGTGGAGTTCAAGGGAAAGAAGAACAGGATCGCCGAGGTCTACATGGATGTTCTGGGGGGTAGCTACGTACTGGAGGACGAAGGCGGTATCAGTGGAGAGCTCAGGGAACCTCTGTTCAGAACGATCATACCTCCTGCGGATGGAAACTATAATGTTGTCCACAAAGAGGGTGGCTCCACCTACTGGTTGGACCCGAGAAGGATCATGTTCTCCTCGGGTAACGTTCTCGAGAGGGTTCTTTTCCCCCGGATCATCAGGAAGGGTCCCATGGTCCCTTCCTCAACGGGGGACAGGAACCCGGGTGATGATGAGGTTATTCTGGACATGTTCGCAGGTATCGGCTACTTTTCCATCCCGGTGGCAAGGTCCTGCTCTCCCGAAAGGATAATCTCGATCGAGAAGAATCCGGTATCTTTCAACTATCTCGAGAGGAACATTGAAGATAACGAAGTGGCAGAGAAAGTGGAGTGCATACTGGGGGACAATCGGGATGTTTCCCCCAAGGGGTCCGTTGATCGGGTGATAATGGGATATGTGGGAGGAACCGTGGGCTTCCTTCCTACAGCCCTTGAAGCTCTTCGTCCGGAGGGAGGTATCCTGCATGTCCATGATACGGTCAAGATAGAAGACGGAAGGGATGGACTCCTCGAGAGGGCAAGGAACACGGCTGAAGGTTCCGGATGGTCATTGGATCTGATAGGTTCAAGGAGGGTCAAATCCTTTGCTCCGAGGATAGACCACATCGCAGTTGATATCATGGTGCTCCCCATCGTTCCATGAAGGAAATGGTCGAAAACCATGTAAAGTATTAAAACGACCGTTTTTGTTGTCTACCATGTGGGACGATGAAAAACGTTGTGATTGCCGGTGGGGGTGATGTAGGGTTCAATCTGGCCCGTACCCTTTCAGAGGAAGGACATAATATCACCATCATCGAGAAGGACGATCGAGAGACCGAGAAGCTCGAGGGATTGGACATTCTGGTGGTCAACGGCAATGCCGCATCTCCTTCGGTCCTGCAGAAGGCCTATATCAATTCGGCCGATGTTTTCATTGCTGTGACCGGCAAGGATGAGGTGAACATGGCAGCCTGTGCCATAGCCAAGAACAGGGGATGCAAGACCTTTGCCAAGGTGAACGAGGAGGATTACATAGATGTCCCGGTGAGCACCGAGGTGTTGAAGGATTCTGGCATAGATGTTGCCTTTTGTCCCGAACTCATAGCATCGACGAATATGGCGAATATACTTTCCATACCCATGCTCCTTGACTCGCCGGTGTTCGTGAAGGACATGCTCAGGGTGCTGGAGCTCAGGGTGGACAAGAAATCGAAGGCCCTCGGCAAGGAGATAAAGAAGATCAAGTTCCCCAAGGATATCAACCTGGTTTCGATAATGAGGAACGAGGAGATCCTGATACCAAAGGGTTCGATGAAGATAAGGGCGAACGACAGGGTCCTCGCTGTCACGACCACGGAGAGGAGCGAGAAGCCTCTTGACCAGCTCACGAAGATACTTGGGGTTCCAAAGCGGTCCGATATCCGGAGATCGATAACAAAAGTGATGATAGCCGGCGCATCAAGGATAGGATATCATCTGGCGAGGATCCTTTCGGAGAAGGATATCTCCGTTATCCTTCTGGATGAGGACCAGGACCGCTGTATTGAGATATCCGAAAAACTTTCAGATGTTCTCGTAATAAACGGCTCCCCGACAGATAAGGAACTTCTCAAGGAGGAGGGTATTTCGGAGACGGATGCTTTCCTTGCCGTCACCGACAAGGATGAGGTCAATATCCTGACATCGCTCCTTGCGAGGCAGTACGGTGCCGCAAGGTCCATTGGCATGGTGGACAGGCCGGACCTGAAATCCATCCTTGAGGAGGTGGGTATCGACTTGATAATATCTCCCAGGTCGGTCATGCTGTCAACAATTCTGAAGTATTTCCACGAGGATGATTTTGCTTCACTCGCAACCCTGAACCAGGGTGAGGTCCAGATACTCGAGGTGAAGGTCAGGGACCGTTCAAAGGCAGCCAACCGGAGGCTGGATTCCATAATGAGGTTCAAGAAGAGACAGATGGTGATAGGCGCGATATTCCGCGGGGACATCGTTCTGATACCCCGAGGTGACACCCTTATCCACCCCAAGGACAAACTGGTAATTTTCACCAAAAGCGCCACCCTGAGATGGATCAAGGACTATTTCTGAGGAGATATATCCATGAGATCTGATGGTATATGGGTGGGACTCACCCGTATCAACATGCTGATGCTCCTTCTTCTATCCATTTCATTCATGGTGGATATTCTGTACGGCGATCTTGGAATATCCAACGTACTTGTGTTTACAGTACCTTTCATTGCAGGTCTTGTCCTTTACATGGTCCAGTTCATAATTCTCGGAGGAAAGATGAAGAGGCTGACAAAGAGGGCCAGGTACAAGACGGCCATGGGTTCGTTCCTTTATATCGTCATCCTGGGTGCCCTGCCTTTCCTGCTCTCCGGAAAGATGGGCCTATTTACTGCACTATTCGAATCCATGGCAGGGTTCACGACAACGGGACTATCATCATTCGATCCATCGGATATGCTGGATGTAAGCAGAGGCCTTCTTTTCTTCAGGGTAGCGATCCAATGGATGGGGGGGCTCTTCTACCTGATATTTGCATTCATGTTCCTGTCGGACCTTAGCGACGTCGCAAAGAGAAGTGCCGATAGGAAGCTGTTCGCCGGGATCGGCCTTGTTCCCAGACTGACCAATCTGATACAGAGCCTGACACTGATCTACGGTCTGTTCACCGTAGCTGCGATACTGGCCTTTTCTATCAGCGGTATGGGCATCTTCGATTCTGTCTGTCTCTCGCTCGGCACGGTCTCGACGGGAGGATTCACATCGACCGGCAGGATCATTCAGGAGGGTGTTGGGATACATATGATAGTGCTCGTGCTGATGTTCTTTGCAGGTATGGGCTATTACGTCCATATGTCCATATTCTCTGCCAGGGGCCGGAGGAAGACGATCTTCGACACAGAGAACATTGCCTATGTTACAATAACGCTGACCTTCCCGATCGCTGTCTTTCTCATCCTTGTCATGGATGGAATGCCGTTCCTTGATTCCGTATGGAACGGTGCCTTCTCGGCAATCTCCGCCCTGACCACTACAGGTTTCATGGTCGAAGGGTCCGGGAACTGGCCTGATTCTTACAAGTTCCTCATGTTGATACTGATGATGATCGGAGGGTCCACACTTTCCCTTGCATCCGGATTCAAGGTGCAGAGGGTCATACTGCTGATAAGAGGTTTCTTCGGGGAGGTAAAGCGCGCCTCTCACCCCCGGGCGATGATAACGATCAAGAGGGGTGAGGGGACCTATTCCGAGAAGGCCCTTGAATCCGCAAACATGTCCTTCTTCTACCTGTTCGGTCTTCTGGCATTTACCATCTGTTTCATACTGGTGTTCCACGAGGGACTTTTCGATGTTATTTCTCTCTCGGTCACCTCAGTGACGAACGCGGGCCTTGCTTTCGGGCCTTTTGCTGGACCGGATGGAATAAATTCGCTGAACTGGGCCGTGAAGTCACTGCTCTTCCTGACGATGTTCCTTGGAAGGTTCGAGATACTGGTCCCGATATATTTCCTCTCACCCGGGAGCTACCGCTTCACAGGGTGATCTCGAGTTCCTCGTGATCTTCCGGGATCAGAACACCTGGATAGAGCTCCAACGCGGACCTTCTGTACTCCTCGAAACTGCTGTCCCTGGTGTATCTCGGTGAGGAATGGACCAGTATCAGTTTTTTCACCCTGGCTTTCCTTGCG
>JAYEPK010000363.1:0-2704 GCA_034723935.1 Thermoplasmatota archaeon | reverse complement strand
GAAAATGAGAACACCACCAATAAGCGCAATGATGGAGATGTCGATATTGAAATACTGCGGAAGAAGGATGAACATCAAGATGATCCCGACAAGGGCGATGATTATTTTGAGTGAGCTCCATTGCACAGGAGGAAGATCGTTCACCTCATTCTCTATCAGCTTTCTACCCTTGCTCAGGTCCTTGATCTCAGATGGGAAAAGGACTATCAGAACGACCCAAACCCCGAACAAAGATAATAACACGATGGGGAAGGAGAGAGCCATCCACCTGAAGAAAGCAACATCGATACCCTGAGTTCTGAGAAAACCGATGGTCAACGGGTTCCTTGCTCCTCCGAGAGGTGTTCCAAGGCTTCCAATGGTGCATCCGAAGGCGGCCCCTATCATCACCGCCTTTCCAAGGTTGCTTTTGAGAGGGACCAGCCCCATTCCGATCAGGAGGTACATGAGAACGGGAACTATCAGGACGATCACCCCGTGTTCCGGCATGATGAAGGAAAGGGTCGCACCTGAGAGCATGGTGCCGAGCACAAGCAGTTTCGGAGAACGTCCGGCTATCTTGAGAAAATGAAGGGACACCCTTTTGTGAAGTGTTGTTCTCTCAACGGTCGCAGCTATTATAAAAGCCCCTATGAGGAAGAACACGGCCGAGTTACCGAATGAGCGGAACGTATCCTCCGCACTGGTCGCTCCCAGTATCAGTGGAAGAACAAGTACAACTATGCCAGCAAGACCCAGTGGTATCGGCTGTAATAGAAAGATGGAGGCGGCGAAAGCAAGGACGGCGAACATGGCCTGTCCTTCGTATGTCAACCCTTCGGGCCTCGGAAGCATCAGAACAATAAGTAGAAGAAGGATGGGGAGCGCAAGCTTTGCCATCCTTCTAAGGTCCATTTATCTCACCTTGTATCAGCTGAGAAGTATCAGAGATATCCGAGTTCCCTGCATTTGGAAATGACGGCTTCCACTTCTTCTTCGAGCGTCTGCTTGTGGGAATGTACCGTCACTTCGGGGTTCACCGGCGGCTCGTAGACACCATCGTATCCGGTGAGGTTCGTGATCTCACCATTGATGGCCTTTTTGTAAAGGCCCTTTGGGTCCCTCTCGATCCTGACATCCTTGGTGGATTCGACCATGACCTCCATGAAGTTGCCGATATCCTCTCTTGCCTTGTCCCTGACATCCTTGAACGGTGAGATGAGGGAGACGATATTGGGTACACCGTGCTTGGTCATCAATCTTGCATGGTTGATGACGACCTTGTTGTGCATTCTCCTTGACTCTGCCGAGAAGCCGATGTCCGGATAGAGCCTTTTCCTCACGGAATCCCCATCGAAGATCTCGAGTGCTATCTCGTTCTTATCGAAATGTTCCTTCAGACCGTCGGCAAGGTATGTCTTACCAGCACCGCTCGGTCCGGTCAGCCAGATCGTGAATCCTTTGCATCCTTTTTCGCACATTTGTTATCACTCCATTTTCTATCTTATATAGGGTCTGATGATGGAAAGGACCTCCTCGGTCCTCTCCCCGGGATAGACAGACCCCACGACCTCCTTCTTCCCGCCGGCGTTGATACCCATCTCTTTCAGGGTGCCGATGATGGAGGCCATGTCTATCCTCTCCGCTGTCTTCCGGTCGATCCGGAAGTATGTCTGTCCTTTGCCGTGGAAATCACGGTTGATCACAAGGGCCCCGTTGTATCCCATTTCCCATACCGCTTTTCTTGCAAGCTTGGAAATGATGTTGTAGGGACTCCGGAAGTCGATCACAGCAAACCTTCCGATCTCCTCTCTTTTTTCGATGGAGGTCCGTATGGTTTTCTCGATATTATTCAGCTTCCTGTTCCATTCCGAATTGTCAAGGAGCTCCCTGACATCCGACCGGAGCAGTGTATCAACGGCCGATTCAACAGCTTCAAGGTCAACTGCCAGGTAGTTAGAATCGATCAGGGATACAATCATGGTGGTCTCATCGATCCCGATGCCAGTCCTGTCCAACGCATCTTTTACCTTCGGATGGTCCAGTGCCTTCTTTCCGATATCGCCCACGGCACCAAGCGCCGACAGGAGGTCCCACTGTCCGAAATGATCGGAAAGGACAGATGTACACGAAGGGTGATCCATCGGGTCCGATCCTTCCACCAGCGGATTGATCTGAACGATGCCTGGTGCATCGATCCTATCCTGGAGATGATGGTCGATGAAGGTCAGCTTCTTTCCAAGTCGGACCGCTTCCTCTGGAAGGTTCAGGTCCAGAACATAGATCTCATCGTGCTTTTTCGCTTCATCTTTGATCCTCTGCCCGAAGCTGAAATCACCGATATCAGGTGACATGTTAACGTAGTCCCTGATATCGAGTGCCTTGACCAGCTTGGCTGCAGAGGCAATGCCATCGGTGTCCCAGTGGTGTATTATCAGCATAGACATCATTCCGTAATGAACGGTTCTTCGAAGGACCTGATGGCCTCGAAGGTCTCCTTTCTCATTTGATATGGTTTCGGGATCTCACCGGTCTTCAGCATCTCCCTCATCTTAGTGCCGGACAGGAAGTCATGGAATTCCTTGTCGTGCGGGCATATCTTGGAGTTGACTATGTTCCCACACTTGTGACAATAGAAGAAAGCAGGGAAGCCCATTGCTTCCATGCCAAGGTCCGGGAACTCCTTGAATATATGCTGGGCGTCGAAGGGTCCGTAGTAACTTCC
>JAYEPK010000362.1:0-2716 GCA_034723935.1 Thermoplasmatota archaeon | reverse complement strand
TCCACTTAACTTGTATTATGCTTTTTTTCGTGGACCGGTCTGTAGACCAAAGGCAAACCAATTTTAGAATGTTGATCTCTTTTAGGGGTTTGTCAAGATCCTGCCCTGTACCCAGTGTCGGAAGAAATTATGGTTCATTAATGTCCAATCTCTTCAATCCTTTGAGATACCTGTGGGCTAGATCGGGATAGTTTGCCTTGAAGCTGAGCCACAGCTTCTTGAAATCCTCATCTATCTTCTTCAGGGGTTTCGCTGGAACCCCTGCAACCACCGTCTCCTCCTCAACCTTCCCCTTGGTCCTTACCACAGCTCCCTCGGCAACCACACCCCAACTCCCGACATGTGCATAGTCCGACACCACCGAACCCATTCCGATGACCGCAAGGTCCTCTATCACGCAGTTATGTATCACTGCTCCGTGACCGAGGGTCACATCATTACCAATAACGGTCTGCTCCCCCGGTCTGGCGTGTATCACCACGTTCTCTTCGATGGAGGTCCTATCCCCAACTACGATCGAACCGTAATCACCTCTTACAACCGCACCGGGACCGACATACACATCCTCACCAAGAACCACAGCCCCAACCACAGTAGCGGTCTCGAATATGAAGGTGCCATCACCGATGGAAGGCACTCTCTCCTCAAAGGAAAATATTCCCATTGCTTAACCTTCCTGCAGGTGCACATCCAACTGAGGGAAGGGTATTTCAATGCTTTCCTTCTCATAGATCCGAGGTATCTTCCTGGTCAATGCTCCCTTCAGGGTCCAATAATCCCCGGTCTTGCACCACGGCCTGAGCTGAAGGTTAATGGAAGAATCAGCAAGGGTCATGACAACAACATCAGGTGCAGGGTCCTTCAGGACCATCTTGTTCTTCTTCATCAGTGCCATTGCTATCTTCAGGGCCTTCGAAAGGTCAGTTCCATAGGCCACTCCAACGTCTATGTCCACCCTTCTATTGGGCATTCTTGTATCGTTCTTGATAGGGGAGCCCCATACCTGCCTGTTGGGTATGGTGATGTAGGTATTGTCCGGAGTATTCAGCTCTGTGGACATGATGTTCAGACCGGTTACCTTGCCCTTCATTCCGGCAACTTCAACGACCTCATCCATCCTGATCGGACCGAGCGTCGCAAGCCAGATACCGGCGAACATGTTGTTCAGCGTATCCTGCATTCCGAAGGCAAGCACCAATCCAAGAGCCGCGGAAAGACCGATGAATACCGATCCTATCTGAATACCAATGGCACCAAGTACCATCAGAAATACCACGACGTACAGTATCGCCGATACGAACTTGCCCAGGAAATCAGCCATAAGGGGAGGCATTTTCCCTCTTTTCAGGGTTGCTTTGAACAGGAGCACAACGAGCTTGACCAAGATTATACCCATGACAAGGGTCAGGACCCCTATGATGAGATGCATGTATGTTATACCAAGAAGAGGTATATTTCCTTCAAGTTCTTCAACAATTCCCACTTTTATAACTCCCACATATTAACTGTTGATTATGGAAGACTTAGTATAATAATACCCTCTTCCCTGATATTTCAGGTCCTTATCCTTTTCGAATCTTTTTCTTTCTATGTCACTCATTAATTATGCTCATAGATACGTCACGATAACAAAGGATCTCCAGAATGAAAAATGGAGCTACGGAATATTCCAAGCTTACGCGGCTGAACAGGTTGGTGGGATCGTCAATGGACAACTTAACAAGTTATTATAATCATATTGCATATACCGCCAAGGGTTCATTATGAAAAAGATAGCATTGTTCGCTTTCAACGGGGATCCAATGTGTTTTATCCATGTTCTTCTAAACACTATCGACATGAAGGATAAGGGTTATTCGGTTGCTTTGATAATCGAAGGCAGCGCAACCAAGCTGATACCGGAGATCAAAAAGAACGGACATCCACTCAATGGTCTCTATCTCAAGGTCAAGGAGCTGGGGTTGATCGATTGTGTTTGCAAAGCATGTGCCAACAAGATGGGGACGTTGGATTCTGCAAAGGAGGAGGGGCTCCCGATCTGCGGCCCCATGAACGGCCATCCATCCATGTCCTCCTACATGGAAGAAGGTTACGAGGTTCTGATATTCTGATCGAAAAGGTGGTGAGAAGATGTCATTCAAGTATGTGATGAGCCAGGGACCTGACAGGGCCTATATGCTGGCCAATGAAGCTATTGTAAGGGCCGCCCTCGAATCGGATGTCAAGGTGTATGCGACCTATCCCGGGTCTCCCACGGTTGAGATCCTGACAACATTTGACAAAGCATCCAGGATGCTGGACGATCTGAAATGCGAGATCTCCGTGAATGAAAAGGTAGCACTGGAAGTCGGTGCCGGAGCTGCAATGGTCGGACAGAGGTCCTTCGTATCCATGAAGAGCGTCGGGACCAATGTTGCATCGGATGCACTTTATGTGATAGCCTACACGGGAGTGAAGAAGGGAATGGTCATGCTGCTCGCTGATGATCCCCATGCGCACTCATCCCAATCAGAACAGGACGGCAGGTGGTTCGGATACACTGCATATATGCCGATGTTAGACCCTTCGAGCCCACAGGAAGCTTACGATATGATGAAATGGGCATATCCTTTCTCTGAGAAGCATGGCATCATGGTCCTTCTGAGGACAACGACCAGGGTAAACCATCAATCCAGTATCGTGAACACATCGAAACTGGAGAGGACACCCTTCAAGA
>JAYEPK010000361.1:0-2724 GCA_034723935.1 Thermoplasmatota archaeon | reverse complement strand
TTCATATCTCACCTATGTTGGCAACAACAAACCGGAAACCCTTATAGATGCCTCCAACAGCGTGGTTTCCTCCGTGGACATGGAGCTGTCAAAAACGGAGATAGACATGTTCTTCTCGGTGGTGAATGTTTGCTATGACAGAAGCATATATCTCAGGGATGAAACCAACAATACCAAGATACAGGGCGGGGACCTCGAGATAGTGACAGACGGGGAACAAACCTATGCTACACCGCATTACGGTGGTGATGATCCAGTCTCCGATTCCCACGGGGCCTTTCCCTACAGAACACCGCTGGTAATGAAGTCCTACTTCGGTTATCCCATTAAGACCAAAATTGTCACGAATACAGTAAGTGCATATTACGACGGCGGAGATGTCGCCAGGGAAGTGGATCTGGGTGTTGTCGATGCGAACACAACCGATCCCATCTACGTCCAATTCGACGATTTCATCAAGCCCAACGAGACCGTCGATCCAAGCGCCGAGACCATCGATCATGAGACAATATATCTCCACTTCGAGAACTCCACATCGGAGGATGTCTCCCATTACGAACTCTGGTACACAGAGAGCAGTGAGTGGGAATGGAAGATGAACGTGAGCGAGGGAGGCACCTATCCGTTCCTGGGCCTTGAACCGGTCACCAACTATTCCTTCAGGGTTGTGGTGGTGGACGATGCAGGGCTCGGATCCGACGGACTGGTGGTGTACAATACCACCGACGACCCGATAAACGGGACCCTTAACGGTACCGTATATTATTCCGGTGGACCCCTGGACGGTGAAATGGCTGAGAATGCAACGGTACATCTTCTCAACGAGACCCTGGACCCCGTAATGAACGAAACAGTCAACGGGGAGGGGTACTTCGAATTCCCGGAGGTCCCCTTCCAAACTGGATGGAACTACACGGTGAGGATAATACCCGAAAACGCCGTGGTCGAAGGTGGAGAAATCTCCGGATACACCGAGTACACCACCGACCTCAGATTCGTCGACCCAACGGAATTGAATGTAGGAATTGAACATTACATGATTCCAACGAATGGCACTCTCCGTGGCCATCTGACACTGGAGGATGGTGGAAACGCCACCAATGCCACTGTTATCGTGCTGAACTCCACCATGGAAGAGATCGCCAGCATAGAAGCGGACATGAACGGTTCCTACATGATCGAGAACCTGGATTTCGGACACAACTACACCATCGAGGTGACACCCGAAAACGCCGTGGAGGACGGGGGGACCGAGAGCGGCCACATCATGACCATGGAAGGACCCTTCAACTTCACTGACGATATGGTAATGAACATCACGGTGGACCTCTACACATACACCAAGCCGTCTGCGGGACAAATCTCGGGCACCATTGCCTACGGAGGAGGACCCATGGACGGAGATGTATCCGAGGGAGCAAGGGTCAGCCTGATGGACGAGGATGGAGCATACACCAATACCACAACAAATGAGACGGGTTACTACTCCTTCGAGGATGTTGATCTCGGCAATTATACCATCACGGTCTATCCCCCAGCATTAATGGCGGGTGAGACAGATGTGAAGAGCGGTTACATGATGGCCGAGATCGCTGAATTCGTTGTGGATTCCGATGTTGAGATTGTGAAGGATGTGGAACTTAATTACTACGAATATGAAGAGCAACCAAACGCTGAGGACCATCCCGAGATAAACATCACCGATGAGGATGGAGAACCGATCGAAGGCGTTACCATCACGGTTACAGTTGGTGAGGACACATACACTGCAACCACAGATTCGGATGGTGTGGCTGTCTTCAATGACTTCGATGGAACCGAATTCCCCGCGGATTCCGAATACAGGGCAGAGAAGGATGGATACGACACCATCGAGTGGAAACAGGGAGAATCAGTTCCGGAGATGAAGGAAGAGGAGGAGACCGATAACACATTGATGTACATACTCATTGCAGCGGTGGTTGTGATCCTTCTTGTGGTCCTTTTCCTCTTCATGAGGAAGAAGGGAGACGACGAGGAATACGAAGAGTGATCACCGGAAAGGTCCGTTCAAGACTGGAGGATATGTACGGTCAGATCCTGGTGGATGTGATCCTTTACGGCTCACAGGCCAGAGGTGATTCCACCGTTGATTCGGATATAGATCTCGCTGTTATTCTTGATAAGGACCTAAACAAGTAAAATTATTTTATTGAGCCCAGTACATTGCTTACTAAACATAGGGCTCAACTTCCGCCTAATCAAATGAAGGACTAATTAGTTGGCGATTAGGCTCAGTCCTTGAGTAAATGACGAAGTCATTTGCTGAAGGTTAGCAAAATCTATGATCTTGCGGAATCGAATCCGATTACTTATACATTAATTATGATCCGGGGCTACAGAATAATTATAAAATGAGAAGTAGCCCCGGGCGGATTATTGTGTTTTTCGAGCCCAGGATAAACTGAGTAGATATAGGGCTCGACTTTTGCCGAATCCAATGAGGTAATAATTATCCGGTGATTCGGCGAAGTTCGAATCCGATTACTTATACATTAATTATGATCCGGGGCTACAGAATAATTATAAAATGAGAAGTAGCCCCGGGCGGATTATAATGTTTTTCGAGCCCAGGATAAACTGAGTAGATATAGGGCTCGACTTTTGCCGAATCCAATGAGGTAATAATTATCCGGTGATTCGGCGAAGTTCGAATCCGATTACTTATACATTAATTATGATCCG
>JAYEPK010000360.1:0-2730 GCA_034723935.1 Thermoplasmatota archaeon | reverse complement strand
TCTCAGGCTGTGGAACGTCATTCCCACCATGTTCATCCTCCTCTTCCAGTACCATCATCGCTATCAGCACTACGGATATCAAAATCAGCAGCATGGCCGATAGACCAATAACATACCTTCTAAGATTTGTCAAGTTCCCATACCTTCCGTATCCCCATCTTCAGGTTCACCTATCTTTTTTATGATATATCTTACTTTCCTATAGGTAAAACCCACATGTTTTCTTACTGATATCTATGACAAATAATTGTTACACTCAACCCAATTCAAGGGATGGGAGAAGAGTATGAGGAAAATTGGATTCCCGACCATGTTCACGATCTTTGTAGTTATCCCGATGCTCCCCCTGCTGAGTTGTGAAGAGGCTCTTCCCGAGGGACCGTCATCAGGTTCGCCTGCCATAGAGATCATCCTCGACCAGGACAGGATCGGTATCAATTCGGTAGGAGGATCTTCAGAGTATACGCTCTTCCATGAAGGAACCTACAATATGGATATCGGTGTCATCATGCTGGTAGTCGACCCAGTCCTTCGTGAGCGTACTGTTCCTGAACCCTTTCAGTCTGAGCGAATACTTCTGGTCCTGCTCCTTGAACTCTATGATACCGTCCATGAGGTATTCCACAGAGTTCTCGATGCTCTCCGAATGGACCCCGGCAGCCATGTCGAATATGTTGGTGAACCGGTAAGATTTCGATCTGGCAATGATCACCTGCAGGAACTTCATGAGATCGTTCTGGTCCACCTGCGTGATAAGAGGTGAAAGGGAATTTATTATCATCAGACCGCCGTGATATTCAGTCACCAGTTCCTCCAGAAGATGCACGAGATCCTCCTGGAATTTCTTGAAATCCTTCTTGACCTCTATATTGAATATCCGATGTCCCTCTTTCAATACCTTTTCGTCCCTGTATTTCGAGAAAAGATCGTACATCCGGACCAGACCATCCTGATTGTACCTCCGGAAATCCGGGGCCTGGTTAAGGACCCCTCTCATGACCTCTTTCATGGCCCGGTTGGATGAGACATAGATGACCGGAAGTCCGATTTCCAGGGCAGATGCCATTATCTTGTCGAGAAGGACCTCTTTACCGCAGAATGCAGGACCTTTGAGAAGTACCTGGTTGCCTACCTGTATGCCACCTTTCATCAGCTGGTCCAGGCGTCTCGAGTTGGTGGTGACGGTGGAGATGTTCCTGACATCGACTGTAGGTCTGCCCTTCTCCTGACGGTGATGGAGCTTCTGAAGGTAGAACATGGACTCCTTGTTCCCGGGGGACTGGGCCAGGGCAATGGTGTAAAGCTCCTTAGCCGTTGCTCGGTCCCCTTCTTTGAAAGCTACCTTTGCCTGGTCCAGTATCTTTCTCAGAGCAGGAGAGTCCAGTTTTTTCTCTACAAGCTGTTTCCCGCATATCGGGCATGCATTCTTGCCATAACCTGGGGTGACCCTGATAAGTGATCTGCAGTGAGGGCATCTCTTCTTGAAGGATGTTTCTTCCTTCTGTGACAGGTCGAAGGATTCCCCCAGTGGTTGCTTACTGCCCCTGATGGAGGCTGTCATGGTGATCATATCCGGGGGATTCCCCGGGTTCTCGGCCAGGGAAGGACCTGTTCCCTTCTTTGGAATGGCAGGGACACCCGTACTGGAATCTGTGGCTGCAAGTGGGGTGGCCATGGGAACCTCCGGGATCTCCATTTTCAGGATGTCGTCTTTGCGGGTAGGCAGCTCTTTCACCTTTTCTTCAGGCTCTTCCTCCTCGTCATATTCCTCTTCTTCTTCGACATGATCCACCGATCCATCAGGTTCTTCGACCGGTTCGGCGGTCGGGAGAGGTTTGGAACTTTCCATGATCCTGTTGAACGTCTCATCATCTATATTCAACTTGGATTTGAGTACCTGGAGTATCGCAAGTTCATCATCTGTTATCACGCCGTCCTCCCAGGCCTGATCAATTACATCTCTCATTATTTCTGGAATGGTATCGTCTGAAAAGACCGGTTTTCCCTCGGTGGAAGGGCCGACATTGTCCCATTCCACAGCTTCCCAGACATCCTCTTCATCTTTCCCGGGTTCGTCCTCTTCTTCCTCGGCCTCGAATTCTTCTTCAGCCTCCTCCTCAATGACCACCTTTGCCTTTTTCTTACCCTTCCCGGGCCCCTTCCGATCTTTGCGTGCCAAGATTACCCGACCTTCCCGGATGGAGTTTCATATAGAAAGCCGATCCTCGGACTTGATGATGTCTTTACCCAGATAAGTCTTTCCATCAAAGAATTCGATCATGTCACTCAGGTCCTTCCTGGACACGGCGATATCCGGGATTTCATCTCTGAAATGAAAGGCCCTCTTGTCTAGTACAAAGGCAAACCCTCTATCCGTGCTGCTCCTTATCATCCTGCCGATAGACTGCTGGATCCTCCGGGAAGCGGGAGCGTGAACGGTATATTCCCACCCCTTTCCGAACCTGATGTCGTAGAAGGATGAGAGGGCTCTCTGCCTTGCATTGGGCTTGGGATACGGAATGCCGACCACGATGACGATCTCCAGTGACCCCCCTGGAAAATCCATCCCCTCCGAGAGCCTCCCACCTATCACGGATACCAGGACCGCTCCTCTGCTGGCCCTGAACTCCTCGGCAAGTTGCATGACATCCGACTGTGGAGACCCCTTCTCCTCGATGAGTATCTTTCTCTTTCCGGAAATGATATGCGGAAGATGGGACCCATCCTCGA
>JAYEPK010000359.1:0-2736 GCA_034723935.1 Thermoplasmatota archaeon | reverse complement strand
CGAAGTTCGAATCCGATTACTTATACATTAATTATGATCCGGGGCTACAGAATAATTATAAAATGAGAAGTAGCCCCGGGCGGATTCGAACTGCCGTCTCCGGCTCCAAAGGCCGGAATGATAGACCTCTACACTACGGGGCTGTGTTCTTAAGAAGTCGTATATTCACATCATTGATAATCCTTTCTTCATATGATCGGGTCAGATTCCGCTTTCCAGTGCAAACTCCAACTTCTTCATGACATCTCCCCTATCCATTGAGGACAGGAAGAAACCCAGTCTCGGGCCCCTGTCCCTGCCGAGAAGTATCCTGTAGAATGCCTTGAACGTCGTTTTGGGAGATATCTCCCTTGACCTGGACCCCTCATAGATCGTGTTATGGATTGCCTCGGCGTTCCATTCGATGTCGCCAAACTCATCTCTCATCGCTTCAAGGGCTTCTTTCATCTTCTCGTTGAGCTTGTCTATCTCTTTTTTCGGAGGAAGATCGAAAAGGGTGAAACGAACTCCATCAGGAGCAAAGTTGTCGAGCCAGAATTCCACGCAGGACCTGCGGTGGACCAATCTTTCCATGGATGCACTGTCCAGTTCCTTGATCTTCTCCGTCCGCTTGATCTTTTCAAGAAGGGTTTCCATGTCCGGTGAGAGCTGTGTGAGTGTCACGAGATGCCTGTATGGGACGTTCACTATCCTTTTCATGTGCTCTCTGTCTCCGGTTCCCCTGACCATGGAGAGCTCGTAGATCCTCTTTCTGTCATCAGGATCATCGTTCTCCTCTCCCTGATAGTAATGCTCCTCGTACTTGTCGAACTCATCGACAAGGTTGAGTATCCCAAGGCCGGGGTCCATGTCAATATGCCGGTTCGGTTGGTTCCGCGTTATCAGGAACCTGAGGACCTCGGGAGGGATCATCTTCAGCATATCAACACCACTGACGACCACACCGGTAGAGGAGGACATCGCCCCTTTCCCTTTGAGCTGTATCCATTCGTAAACAAGGGGAATGGGAGGTTCTTTACCCAGAACTCCCCTCATTATCTCGGAGGATGTATCGTAAGAGCCGCCGGAGGCTGCATGGTCCTTTCCAAAGGGTTCGCATGTAACTCCAAGCCAGTACCATCTTGCCGGCCAATCGAGCCTCCATGGGAGTTTTCCATCATCCGTCCTTGTATCTGCTTTCCCCTCATAACCGCAGCTGCATATGTAATTGACATAAGGAGGCTCAAAGGACAACGCTTTCGTTGTGTCGATCCTTCCGCATTCTCTGCATTTTGCATTGTACGGGAGCCAATCTTCCGGAAGTTCCCTGCCCGAAACCCTTTCCAGGATCTCCTTGACCCTGTCCATGTTGTCAAGGAGTTTTGAGATCACCTCGGCATATTTTCCTTCTTTATAAGAGATGGAGGACGGAAGCACTATCGGTGTTATCCCGAGTTCTTCAACTGATCTGAGGAAGGGCTCGAGGAAATATTCAGCATAGGACCCTCCGTCCCCTCCGGGGGATGGTATCTCCGATAGAGGTTTGCCAACATGTTCCGAATATTTCTCCGGAAGGAACGGGTATACCTTCCTGAGAGGGTCAAAATCATCGGCCAGATAATACAGGGAAGCATTCACCCCTTTTTCCCTGGCAGCCTTGTAGATGAGGTCCCCGGTCAGTATCTCCCTCATATTGCCCACATGAATATGGCCGGAGGGGGTTATCCCGGTGGCGATCTTGTGTACATCCTTAGTCTCTTCAAGTCTTGAAGCGATTACATCGGCCCAGTGCATCAGAACCACCGGTGATCATACAACATGGGTCCTTATCAGGGCTCTGACAGGAACTCCTTCGATATCATTTAACTGCTGTTTGTTCACAATTGTCATGCACATGGATGGTATTCCCTGGTTGGCCTTGAGGAAATCGATAGCGTTCTTCATCGTGCCCCCGGTCGAAAGAACATCGTCCACGATGACCACTCTCTTGTCCCTGACACCTGCAAAGTTGGATGAGATCGAGCCGTGTGCTTCCTTTTGCTCCTCTCCTCTCGGGGGTCGGAAAAGGATGAGTTCAAGGTCCATCTCGTTCGCGATGGTCGTAGCAATTGGTATGCCGTTTATCGCAACTCCCATGATGGCATCCACTTCAATATCATCCTTGATACACTCCTCCAGAATGATGTCGGAGAATATTCTGGCCATATGTGTGAGCCTCTGGGAATATACACCCACGGACCTCCACCCGATGTACATATCTGTTGGTGGTTTCTCTGAATCCTTTCCCCTTGACAGAAGCCATCCAACGGTCTCCTCGGAAAGATGGAGTTCCTTTGCGATGTCCTCTCTGGAAAGACCTTTCTCTCTGAGGTCCAGGACCTGAGTGATCATTTTTTCCGTGGTTGACATTTACTTCACCTGTATTGGATACCCGGTATTAGGCAACGCCAATATATCTATTTTCTTGTTTTTCAATTTGGGATCTCAGCGGTATGTCGGTGTAGAAAGGATCCACGGCTGAACACATCTTTTCAATAGGATCGAATATGGAAAAAAACACCATTCATGAATAGCTCCTCACCCTTTCAGAATGAAAAAATAAAGGTTCGGTGAAGTACATCGAACCTTCCCACCAACAGGAGGGATGAACCTTTCACTCATTCCTCTTCGCCGGTGTAATATTCATTTTTCCTGGCAAGCTTTATATCATCCATGACCTCGGTGATCTCGGATGTGTTGATCCTGAGCCTTCGGTCC
>JAYEPK010000358.1:0-11675 GCA_034723935.1 Thermoplasmatota archaeon | reverse complement strand
CGCTCTTCAAGCTAAATGAGCTAGAGGACCGGTTGAGGCGGACGGAGAGGGGAGCAGAGCTGAGATGGGCAGAATCCAGGATCGACGAGGTCAGTGATGCTGAAAGAAAAGTGTTCCCTGAACAGTTTCCGAAGGAAAGGAGGCCCAGGAAGTGAACCTCCGCAGGAAGAAACAGGAAAAAGAGAGCCTCTTTGACAAGGTGAGAGAGAGCATCAAACCCGTCAGGAAACAGGGTGATCCACCCGAAGAGGACCTCGAGGAAATGGATGGTTATGTTTGCGATCTATGTCTTGTCACGATAAAGAGAGCAGAGCTCACCCAGTGCCCTTTCTGCGGCAGGTGGGTCTGCATGGACGAATGCTACAACGATGAAGAGCTCTGTTGCAAGTCCTGCGCAGGAGTGATCCGTCTCATGAGGGAATCGATCGTTCTGGGCGATATGAAGAGCATGTCGAAAGACGATGGTGAGGACAACTAATAAAAGATCTGTTCTGCCTTTTGGAACGTCTCCCGGGTCCGGCTGTGAACGGTATTGTCCTTTAGACCGAGGCACCGGAAACCTTTTATTGATCGTTGCAAGGTTAGAATCATGATGAGAGCCCGTGTATCCTCGGTGGGTCTGCTTGCGGTCCTGGTCCTTTCCCTCTCAGGCCTTGCACTCACGGGGTATTACCTTGCGGAGGGGGACCCATTCCAAAGCACGGGTACGGAAACTTTCGATGATGGTGTCAGAGATCGGACAGGACCGGAGGATGTTGGGGTGATAGAAACGACCGATGATGTGACCCCAACATGGTTGTATCCTGTAGCGGCCGTCACCATCGTCGCTGCATTTGTTTTCCTGCTTATGTCAGGAAACATGTACATGAGGTCCAGGAGGGGGAAGAACCTTGTCAGGAACGATCTTCTCGATCTGATCACGGTGAACCCGGGGATCAATCTGAGCAATATCAGGAGGGAACTCCAGCTCTCACAGGGTGCAGTGTCCTATCATATAATGAAACTCGAGAAGTTGGGGGAGGTCTTTTCCGAAAAAGGTTCCAAAGAGCGTCGTTACTACCCCTCGTCAATGGGTTACAAGGCTGCCATGGAGCATGCACACCAGGATGAGATCAGGTCCATACTTGCAAATGACACTTCGCGGAAAATTGTCAACATGCTCCAGGGGTCCCCAAGGACACAGAACGAGATCGTTCAGAAACTGAATGTTTCTCCTTCCACGGTCCACTGGCACATGGAAAGGATGAAGCGAATTGGCATGGTGACAAAGGAGACACAAGGTCGTTCTGTCCTTTATGAACTGGAGGGCCTCCCCGATCTCAACACATGATCGTGCCCAATTCTTCCTTCAATCAAATGGAAAGTTTAAAGAGATGAGAATCTGTTGGTGTGGTGGTGTGTCATTGACCGTTATCGTTCAGAATCCAATGGATGTGATAATTTCCCTTGAAACAGAGGACGAACTGACCGGCATGGAGATGTTCGCTCTGGCAGATGCGCTGGATGAATACGAGATCATACAGGAGATAGAAGATAAACTGGTCGTTGATATCGTGGAGATATCCTCGGCAGGTGTATTTGCCGTTCACGTGATCCCGAAACAGATGCTGACATACAAGGATCTGATTTTTTTCATAGAGGACATGGTCTCGACCTCACTGAAAAGGGATGATCTTCCCTTCGATACTTTCAAGATCAAGAAAGTGCTCTTCAGGACGGCCGAACTGGGTAAACCCTCCGAATCTGTCAGCGCGATCAGCGAGATAAAGGACAAGGTCGAGAAGATGTGGAAGGGGTACAAGAAGGATACCATGAGGTCCTATGTCTGAATTTTGGTGGTTGTGGTGAACAAGGTTGCCGATTATCGATACAGGATAGTGGACGGACCAACCAGTATGGGAAGTCTTGAGATAGAGAAGAAGAGATTCAGGTTCCCGATACTGCTCGATCAATGCAGTGAGGATACTTCCAGCTTCAATGTTGTATCGGGAAGTTCCGGATGGCACAATAAGAAGATAACCAGCAGTAACGAGACAATGCTGCTTCCCGAGGGCATGTACGAACCTCACCTGAGATCTCTAAGGAAGATGAAGATCGACCCCCTCGCACATCATGTATCCCGGTCCGGACCTGGACTCCGTATGGAAGTGGAAGATGATACATGGGATCTGGGAGCCCTTGTTCTTCCTTACTTCCAGATCATATCAAGGGAGCCGGCAAGGGCCATGGAAGCATTGATGGGATACAGAGGATCTGACCTCATGCACCCACCTCTATATGTCCCGGGCCTGGCAAGTGCTTCCAACATCGAACTTCTCATATACCTTGGTGTGGAGATACTCGACACCATTTCGTTCAGATTGGATGCTGCCAGTAGTTTGTACCATACGAGAAATGGTCCAATGGACATTGAACAGGTGATCAAGGGTCCGGGTCCTTCGTCACTGTGTTCCTGTGATGCCTGCAGGGAGCTTGAGGGTGCAGAGGTCCGAGAACGTTTTGAACTTCTCAAGGCCCACAATATAAACGAGGCAATGATCAGGATGAACCACGCTGTTCTCAACCTGGAACATGGAAAACTGAGAGAGCTGGTCATGTCAAAACTGGCTGGATATCCTGAATGGATGTCTGCTTTGAGAAGGATGGAAGATGGACGCCTCTCGATCGTCCTGGATAGAACACCGACATTCAGGAAGAGCGGCCAGGTCAAGGTTACCTACCGTGATGATCTCAACGCACCCGACCTCCTCCTTTGGAGGTCAAGGATGGAAGAGGAGTATTCTCCATTTTTCCCGAGACCTATCATGCTCCTGCTTCCTTGCAGTGCCAGGAAGCCCTATTCCAGATCCAGGACACACAGCAGAATTAATAGTGCTCTCTCTTCGATCAAGAAATGGCGCAGATATGTGCACCGTATCGTTATAACATCCCCCCTGGGTGTGGTCCCGATGGAACTGGAGGACCTCTATCCGGCATCATATTATGATATTCCGGTTACAGGGGAATGGTTCACCGATGAGGTCAAGATGATCAGGGACCTCACGGCAGATATGGTAAGGAAGGAGTCCCCATGGAGGGTAATATGCTTCCATGGTGAAGGTGACCAGTTCTACCCAGAGGATATGTCGGATCAGATATTCAACGGAACGGATATGGTCGATATCAGGAAGATGTCCAGGGAAAATGGGATGGACCCCTTTTCACTTTTACGGGAAGTTGTCAAAGATTCGGTCCAGGAAATCGTGATGTCAGAGAAGGAGGGGAAGGACGAGGATCTTCGGACACTCATCGGTTTTTCACTTGGATGCTCTGTGGAAGGGCTGGAGAACCTGTACATCAGGAATACGAGGCATGGAAGGGTCGTTCTATCAGGAAAGGTGCCTATTTTCGATCTACGGAAGGGGGGGCCCATTCCAACGAAGATCGGTGGGGAGCGGTTGTGGAACAGCGGGATCGGATCCCGTGGAAGGTCAGTGATCATCGAGGATTTCGTTCCAAAGGGGACCGTCTTTGGTCAAGGGATCAAGGACGTGACACGAACCATCCACCCGGGGGATATTGTTCTGGTCGGAACGGATGAGGAGTACAGGGGGGTCGGGAGGGCTCTTGTCGATCATAAAGCAATGCTTACGGATGTTCCCGGTCCTGCCGTTCAGATGATATCCCATGTAAAGGAGGGGGATCGCCCCTCCTTCAAGGTCAGGTAAAAGGTATCCAGGGATTCCACATCCCTCACCCACTTCCCGGTCATCCTTGCCAGGTTCCTTCTCCTGTCAAGGTCGAAGGGTATCCCGAGAAAACGGCATTTCTCACCGAGACTCCTTGCCAGTCTGCCCCCGGTACGGTCCCAATCCGTCAGAATGACAATTCCTTCCTTGTCCTTGAAACGGTCGAATTCTCCGTCTCCTCTCCATATTCTCTCCAGAAGTTCAAGAGTGGAAAAACCTTTGTTCAGGGGAACCGCATCGATATCTATCCCGAGGTTCTCGAGTGCAAGGATATCTTTCTTCCCCTCAACAATTATCAACCAATCGGAAAGGTCCCGAAGAAGCATCTCGATCCACTCATCTATATTCTGCAGTGTCTCATCATGGTCTGCTCCCATTTGTCAAACCTCATGGTGAAATGTGGTCCATGCTTTATTTCCCTATTCCTCCGGCAGAATGCCCATTACGGCGGCATCAACCCAGGTTCTGACCATCCATTTCTCCCACGGATCGGTCACAGGTCAGCACAGTGATCCTCCATTGAAATGTGAATTGGTCCGAAAGTAATATAAGATGGATTGGTAATGAATTGGTGAAATTTGAACGGGGTGAAAAAGACGCTAAAGGACAGCATTGATGGACTGGAGAATATCTTCTATTCGGATATCTACCAGGGATCTATCGTAATAGTGTACGGCCCTCCTGGTTCTCTCAAATCAGGAATGGTATATTCAGTGATGTCCAATTACCTGCAGAAGAGCGGTGAGTTCGGCATGTACCTGACAGTTGAAGAGAACACGATCTCCCATCTGAGGAACATGGATTCTCTCGGCATTTCGATCCCCGAGAACCTGCTTATCTCTGACTACAGTGACATCAGGAGCAGGTTCGAAGGCCCAGCAGGAGCTGACCATCCTGATTTCCTGGAGATGGTCGATGGAGTGATCAAGTTCTTCAAGGACAAGGAAGGAGATAACTTCACCACGTTCGGTCTTGATTCTCTCGGAGGACTTTATTCACTTATCGACGGTTCCAATCTGAGGGCAAAGATGTTCCATTTCTTCAAGAAGCTCAGAGAATACAACCTGACCTCTTTCATCATCATGGAAACACCTCGTTTCTCCAACATCATTGAAGGACAGGGGTCCGAGATGTTCCTGGCAGATGGCATCATCGAGATGGGGCCCATAGAGCATCAGCATGATATTCATCTCTACATGCAGGTCATCAAGATGAGGTCCTGCCACCATTCAAGAAAGAAGCATCTGATAGATATCGGAGAATCCGGGATCTCCATTCTCAGTCCGGTTGTGAATTGAGGCATTTCCCGCCCTTGATCCATTCAGAGGGATATCGGGAATGAGATCATTATCAAGATAGATTGTGCCTCAAGTCCCATCAAAGAGACCGTCGTAAAGGGCCGGGTCGATCTCCACGTAAAGCCTATCCGTTCCACTTATCAATACTTCTGGATATTCCGGAGCTCCCCTCATGACGTCCCAGTATAACCTGTACCTCTTGACCTCTTCCGGATCCATCTCAACCCATTCCTCATACTCCACAAAGATCACATCCCTTACACCTCCACCTGTGACATTCATGGTCATGTGCCAGGCCCTGAAATGAGTGACGTTCTCACCCAGGTTCCTCACAGTGATGTTCATGTAAAGATACTCGGGATGAGGATCCTGCGGTCCATCCCTGCCAATGTCATTGATCTCTATGGTTAGCGGTGTTCTCCACGGTCGGTATTCTATATCCGTCGTGGAGAGGTCCTTGGTGATGTTCTTCTGTTCGATCTCTGAGCCGTTATAGGAGATCGAGAGAGGTTTCTCGTAGGAGGCCATCTCGAAATATATCCACCCCTCGTCTCCCCGGGTGATATTGATACATTCCTGGGGCATTGTATTGTTGATGTATTCAGGGTGGCTCTCCCCCCGTGCTATATTCCTATCGGTCTCGAGATAGAACAAGTGGACAAAGGCATCCTGGTGTTTGGATCCGTTGAGATCAAAGGAGATCCACATGACCAGCCAACCTTTTGAAAAAGAAGGTTTCATCAAGGAGGTGATCCTGTCAGTAAAGAAAACGTCCTCGATCGTGAAATCAAACTGTTCCTCCTCTTCCTCCTCCTCTTCCTCGATCGGAATATCATCCTCTGTTATGTCGTCCCTGTTGCGGTCTTTATCATTGACAGAGAAAATTCCAATTATCGTGATCAGGACAAGAATGACAGCAACCATAATTGCAATCGTATAGTTCTCCCTTTTCATCTATTATCAGAGTAAATAATAGATTATATAAACCTATCTGAATACAGGACATGGGTTGTCATATAGTTTGGATACCTCTCTTTTCATCCGAAAGATGATCATATCCGGATCAGTTTCCCTGTTGTGAGGTGAGAAGGAACGGTTCAAACCCGAATATTCATAAAAGAGAATATTTATAGAATGATCGATAATAGGTTTTCCACATAGAAGGTGGTAGATTGAGATACACATCCAGACCTTGGGCTTTTATCTTAGCATGTATGATCGCTATGATACTTCTTCCAATATCCAGTTCCATACACATCATGAAAGGGCAAACGGACCTGGTCCCTGGTACGATCCATGTAGGGGTCGGTCATGAATTCCAGATCATACAGGAAGCTATTGATATTGCACCACCTGGATCCACTATCGTGATCCACGAGGGCGAGTACCATGAATCCCTTATCGTCTGGAAAAGTTTGACGATCATGACACCTCCCGGAGAAGAAGCGGTGGTAACAGGAGATCCGGACCCTGGTGACGGCCCCGGAGGATATGCTGCTGTTGATGTGAAATCTAGTTATACGACATTGCAAGGCACCTCATACTCTTACGGTGGAACAAGTTGGAACGACGCAGCTGTCAAGATAAGTTATGGGTCATACATTGTTGTAAGGAACTGTAATATGTACAACAGCAAGCAGGGTGTATGGGTACATGGTGGTGATACTTCTACCAACCTCTATGTTGACTATATCAGTATTTACTCCAATAACATTTACGACATTTCCGGTCATGGCATATATATCCAGAGGACAAGAGCAAATGTTCATTCCAATACAATATACCGGTGCGGAGAGGGAATAATGATCGCCCATGGTTACGAAGGATCATGGGGCGGCATTTTCAGTAATACTATCCATAATTGTACAACGGGTCTCGAAGTTAATGATGACTATGCCTACAACTATCATGATAATACCTTCGTGGATTGTGATTTTGGTGAATCCCTCTACCGCGGCACTTCATTCACTTCAAGTGATAACACCTTCCGAAGATGCAAGAACGGCTCGGCAATGGACAGCAACAACAACCACATAAAAACCCTTCTGAGAAACAAATACTACAGCTGTGACTGGGGCATAAACACAGAGGGTGGAGTAATTGACATTCTGGATTGCGAGATATTCAACAGCAAAGGATTCGCGGTGGTCACTAAAAGTGATATGAAGATAGATCCAATTCTGGTCAGAGGTGATGGTGGGTTGAGGATCGAGCACACCACTGCCACCGAGTTGTACAACATGGACATGAACACAAGCGGGATCTGCCTGGAGATGAGTGCAGGATCAGCAGGAACCGCACATCTGCATGATTCCCGGCTCGTATCAAGATCGGATAAAGGGGTGTTCATGTCAGAATCCAGCGGATGGTGGGACATCTCAAATGTTGACATGAGATCCACACTGGGAGACGGGGTCAGTATCATTAACTCGAGCAGGGTAGCCATGGACAATGTAATGATCAAAAGTTCGAGTGGGTCGATAACCTTCACGGATGTGGGAGCCGTATCACTGAAAGACCTCGATATAGAGAGTACTGAGGGGCATGGGATATTTGTGGATACCTTTACGGGCCTTGATCTCGTAAGCTGCAATATCTCCTCATTTGATTTCTCTCTGAAAACAAGTGGTGCTGGAGATATCTCCCTCAGCGAGGTAAATCTTACATCATATGATAATGAAGGAGTAAATATCACGGGTGCTGACCTTGTAAACGGGGTTAACGTAACAGTTGATTCGAATCTATCCGGCGCATTGGTCGTGGACAGCGGTTCGGTTGATCTGTCCAGTGTTCATATCAATTCCATAAATGAGAGAGGTTTAAGCATTGGTGCCATAAACGACGTGTCTGTTACCGACGCGGTCTCGGTATCGAACCTGACCTCCATTCAAGTAGATGCCTCTGGTGAGATAGTAATTGTGAATATCTCCGCTTCATCTTTGAACGGAAAAGGTATCATTCTTGGTCTGGCCTCGGACCTGAAGATGACCGATTTCGATGTCATTGGCGGAATGATAGGGGCGGAGCTTCAGAATGGAGGTATTTCGAACGGAACGGTGTCTGACGGAATTATCCTTTTGAACTCCGATTCCCTGAAGCTTGACCGGATAGACCTTACCGGTTCCGCTGTAAATGGCGTTTTTCTTGCACAGAGTACCAATATCACATGTTATGACCTGGATATCGGATCAGGGTATGGAGACGGTATTGGATTCTCCTGGACCGATCCTTCCGAACTGGTCCATGTTATTCCTGTAAACAACACCTTTGCCGGTAGACCAATTTACTATTCATATCAGGAATCGTCTTCCGCGTTAACTCTTGACAATTACGGTGAAGTGATCATTGTCGAGGGCAGTGATCTTGACCTGAAAGTCACAAACAGCACACCTGGTGGATGCTATATCTATGGGTCCAGTGGCATCGACATCACCGGTTCAAATATGACCTCGGGGCTTTTCCTGAGAAACAGCGATGGTGTAACAGGAGAGAATGTCGACATCCAACGACATAATGACCGGATGAATTACCTGGTGGTGGACAACTCCATCATCGAGCTTTACAATTCAACCATTCACAAGGTTGCGTTGCCGGGAGATACCATAACAGCTGTAAATGGTGGAAAGGTCGATTTGTACAGCTTCGATATCAAGGAACCCGTTCTTACCGATGCCGATCCCGGGACAAGGATAACATTCCATTATCTTGTTGGATTGAGGGTCCTTTTCTCTGGAGGCATCGACCCGGTTCCCACGGCAGATTATGAGGTAAGGGTCGATGATGCTCAGGAATTCTCCACATCTCGTTTCGGAGGCTCTGATCCGGTTACCGATCTTGCTGGAGAGGCCGGTCCATGGTGGATCCCGTTCCAGACAATTGATAGCACAGGTGTTGCCAACCATACTTGTGAGATCACCGTGAACGTTACAAGTGATCTGAGCTGGCAGAAGAAGGTGCTTGTCAACAGTTCTTTCGATCAGATCGTTCTGTTCATAACCGATGATATCCGGGTACCGGAGATCCCATTGAACCTATCAGGCGGACATATCGAAGACGGAGACGGGATCTGGCTGAACTGGACCATGAACCAGGATGATACCGAACTTTACAGGATCTATGTGAAGGAAAATGATCAATGGATCCTGTTGGATGAGTTAAGCTTCAGCAATCATTCATTGTTCGAGATCCCGAACGGAACGGTAATGGAGTTCAGGGTGACCTCCATAGACGAGGTTGGGCTGGAGAGCATGCATTCCGATGAGGTGAGCATTACTGCATTGGACATGATCGCCCCCTTGCCTGCAAGGGAATTGGAAGTTATCGGTTACGGTGGGACAAATGTAAGCCTGAACTGGCTGAATTCAACATCGAACGACGTTGAGGGATACTGGGTCTATCTGGTGGATCTCAATCAGACCGGTGGAGAAGTTACGATCATTGAAATGATCGGGGACCTCAAGGGTCTGATGTTCGAATATATCGAACTGGATCCTGAAACACCATATTCCTTTGTTGTGGTAGCATATGATGAAGCACACAATCCATCATTGATCTCCAATGTTGTGAGTATCAATACTCCTGATATTACCTGGCCTGCCATTTCCAATGTTTCACATCTGATCGAAGAATACAAGGTCACAATAACATGGAACACCGACCAGCCCACCTTCTCAACTCTGTTCATTGGTGAGAGTGTGGACAATTTCGCATCATATGGTTCGGGAGGTCTTTCTCTTGAACATGAAGTTATCCTCACCGATCTTCTTCACGATCAGACCTACTATTACTACATATTTGCAGAGGAACCTTCACTGAATTCGGTCACCGAGAACTACGGCGGCATGTTCTTCTCGTTCTCGACCCCACCCTTCGAAGGGTATCTCCATGTTATGGTTCTTGATAATGAGACAGGTAAACGGATACCCGCGGCTATCGTCAACGCAGTATCCAGCGGAGTGATCACCAATCTGAGTAAGAGCACCGAAGGTGATTATGGAGCAATTCTTGAACCGGGAAATTATACTATCACAGTTCTCGCGGATGGTTACAATGGGACCAATCCTGTTCCGATCACTGTATCACTATTGGATTGGACCAATATCACAATTATATTGGGACCGGTTATTGAAGAAGAGGATGAGAAACCAAGAGATGGTGGTAAGGGCAACTGGCTTCTCTACCTTCTGTTGATCATCTTTGCTGTGATCATTATCATGATCGCTATGATATTCATCATCATCAAGTCCCGGAAGAAGAAGGAAGAGGAAGAAGGTAAGAGGGACCTTGAAGGAACGGAGAATGTAAAGATCGGTGAAGGTGGAGGAGCCGTTGTAGGTGGATCCCTATCAGATGACAAAGGAGGAGTTGGTATCCAGCAAATAGAGGGGACATCTTTAGCTCCCCCAGGACTCCCGGAAGCCTCCACACCTCCACCGGAACTTCCGGGCGCTGCCCCTGTCGGAGTGGATGAAGGTTCCACTGCACCGCCAGAACTTCCAGGACCATCCATCACTCCGGTTGTAGTTGATGAAGGGACCACGGCTCAGCCAGGTCTTCCTGCGGCAACTCTCACCCCCGCAGGAGTAGATGACGCTCCGGTCCCGCAGGTTGTGACAGATACACCTTCTCCACCGGTAGTGAGCGAGGAAACACCGATTCCGCCTGCTGTCGAAGGTGGATCCACAGATGTGAATGGTTTCATGAAAGCACCTCCAGTCCATCCGGGAGTTCAATTGGACCCTGCCGTTTCATCAGATGTCGAACCTGGAGCTCCTGTTCCGCAGGTTGCGACAGATTCAGCCCCTGCTCCCTCATTAGTGAGCGAGGAAGCTCCGGTCCAACCCGGTGTCGGGACGATATCTCTGACTCAGGTAGGAGATGATGAAAAGGAGAAAACGTCATCTCTGCCTTCACATGAAGAGCAGTGACCATCCATGATGGAAAAGGAGCTTTTCTCCGGGATTATTTCTATGATCGAAACATAGATGATCGTATGGGTATCCGATAAAGATTAAGTATGTGTGTCAGATGTACATTAGGCATACCGAAATATATTAGGAGTTCCTAAAAGTGAAGGTGTCCGGAGTATCCCGAAAGAAAGCCGCACTTGCGGGCAACCCCAATGTTGGCAAGACCACTCTGTTCAATCTACTCACTGGTTCGAACCAGAAGGTCGGAAACTGGTCCGGGGTAACTGTCGAGAAATTGTCAGGCGTGATGAAGAGCAAGGGCTTCGACATGGAGATCACGGACCTTCCCGGTTCCTATTCCCTGAGCGGTCTTTCACAGGATGAGATCATCGCCCGGGAATATATCGTAAGCGAGAGGCCCGACGTTGTTGTTCAGGTCCTTGATGCATCCAATCTGGAACGGAACCTGTATCTAACTGTCCAGCTTCTGGAGATCGGAGCTCCTCTCTTCATTGTTATGAGCAAACCGGATATCTTGAGGGCCAGAGGAGATCATATCGATCTCGCTTCCCTCTCCGGTATCCTGGACGTTCCCATCCATGCATGTGATCTCTCCAGAGGAAAAGGAATAGATGGATTGAAGCTCAAGTTGGCTTCGTTCAGGGGGAACTGGAGAGAGGTCCCGGATGTTGTTGATTATGGCCCCGGCATCAGATCGGATATCCCGGATCCGATGCCGG
>JAYEPK010000357.1:0-2766 GCA_034723935.1 Thermoplasmatota archaeon | reverse complement strand
CCGAAATGTTCCAGGAAAAAGAGCAGTTCATGTCAAAGGAAGAGATAAAACAGGTACAGCTAGAAAAGATCAAGGCACAGGTCAAACACGCCTATGATAATGTTCCTTTCTACAAGAAGAAGTTCGATGAGGCAGGAATAACACCGGAGGATATCAAAACACTCGAAGATGTGTCCAGGATACCGTTCACCGTCAAAAATGATCTCAGGGACCATTATCCATACGGGATCACTGCAGTGGGTCTGAACAGGATCAACAGACTACATGCCTCATCCGGAACAACGGGAACACCAACCGTCGTATCATATACGGAAAAGGACCTTGACACATGGTCCAACCTGATGGCAAGATGCTATTCATGTGCAGGGGTCAAAGAGGACGACATTGTCCAGAATGCATACGGTTACGGACTTTTTACCGGTGGGCTCGGTTTCCACATGGGAGCAGAAAGACTTGGAACAATGGTGATCCCCACTGCAACCGGGAATACAAAAAGACAGATCAGAATGGCAAAGGACATGAAGTCCACGATCATGTGCTGCACTCCATCCTACGCGCTATATCTCATAGAAGCTCTCAAGGAAGAGGGAGTTGACCCTTCCGAACTGAGCATAAGGATCGGAATGTTCGGAGCAGAGCCATGGTCAGATGAGACAAGGAAATACATCGAGAAAAGCCTTGGAATAAAAGCACAGGACCTGTACGGAATGTCCGAACTCTATGGACCCGGAGTAGCGGTGGAATGTCCCGAGCAGAACGGACTTCATATCTGGGCCGATGAGTTCCTTGTCGAGACCATCGATACCGATACCGGAAAGGTCCTACCTCCTGGACAGAAAGGGGAGATCGTGTTCACGATGCTTTCAAGGGAAGCAATGCCTCTGCTCAGATACCGGACCAGGGACCTCGCTGTGATCAACTGGGATAAATGTTCCTGCGGACGGTCTCATCCAAGGATCATGCGTATCAAGGGACGTTCAGATGACATGCTGATCGTGGGAGGCGTGAACGTTTTCCCGTCCCAGATAGAAGATGTCCTCGTTGGTATAGAAGAGCTGGGAGAACAGTTCCAGATCGTACTGGAAACGTCCAAGCTCGATAACCTGTATGTTCAGGTCGAGGTCTCTTCCAATTTCTGGGGGAAGGTCGATCTGAAGGAACTCGCTGTAAAGGTAAGTGCTGCACTTCAGGAATCCCTTACCCTCAGGGCCAGGATAGAGCTTCTGGAACCGGGCACCATACCGAGAACCCAGGGAAAGGCGAAAAGGGTCATTGACAACAGAAAGAAGATCTGAAAGAGGGATAAGCAGAAACAAACCCTTCAAGAACATGGTAGGCAATTTTCATTAATATGATGAAAATAATGTCCCTGCACCTATGGACATGTAGATGCCTGAATCTCATCGACCGAGATTCGGCCAGTTAATCATATAAAAGATCGATAAGCATGACTGATACATCAAACAAGATGCTTGCAGGATCGAACTCCAAAGGATCCTATCCTGTTCAGGTCTGTCTCAAGAATATCTTCAACAACCGGAGGAAAAGAAGTGAAATCGAGGTGGTATCGATCTTCGATCGTCCTTGTCACCGCACTGTTCTTTATCCTGCCTGCATACACCGCGGGTTGGGAAAGCAGTGGAAAAGAAATCCACATGGAAGACGCAGGTTCATCCAGAGATATGGAGATACCGGTTGTTTTCCATTTCGACCCATCCGGAATTGAAATATCCGGTATCGATGGATATCTCATGATCAGAAAGGAAGGTATGACTACAACACTGGGAGAGGGAGAACCCATGGTGCCCATGGACATCTTCTCCTATGTGATCCACCCCTACGGATCCGATATGGAACTAGAGATCATCGACACAATATCTCAGCTGGTAAAGATCCCAGGGGATGTGGCTGGAATTCCGGAATATTCACCCATATCAATGGAAGCTAACGTTCATATCGGTGCTCCGACCGTTGACATCGTAAGACCCGCTGAACTCCTGTCCGACGGGTTCATAAGGGGTTATCATCTTCAGGATATCAGGTTCACACCGATCCTTCCCGAGGGAGAAAACACAGTCAGGATATATACCACGGTAAATTGTGTAATGTCATATTCCATACCCGAGAACGTTGATATGGAGAGTAAGTTCACAAGACCCACATCGGCCTTCAAGGCATACCTGAGGAACATGGTCCGTAACCCGTATGACCTGGAAATCTTCAATGCAAGACCATATTCCCTTACATCATCACCCCTTGAAAGGGAGGATGTCCAGTACGTGATGATCACCGACACCGAAAAGGTCGGCGAGCATCTTCAGGATCTCGCTGACTGGAAGAACAGCAAGGGAGTCCCGACAAGGATCGTCGAGATGTCCTTCATCAAGAGCAATTACTCGGGCAGGGACACCCAGGAGAAGGTGAGGAACTTCATCAAGGATGCTGTAGCAACCTGGGAAACGGAATTCGTCCTCCTTGGAGGAGATATCTCTGTTGTCCCTTACAGATCCACTTACGTGTATGCTAACGGATACGAGAGCACTGATTGTGCTGCCGACCTTTATTATTCAGACCTCGACGGGTCCTTCAATGCAGACAATGACAGCAGGTGGGGTGAGACAACAGATAACGTGGACCTGAGGCCGGATGTTTTCGTTGGAAGGGCCACAGCAGAGACGCCTGCTCAGATGGAAACCTTCGTTGCAAAGACCATGAGATACGAGATCGAACCCCTCTCGGGATATCTGGACAATGTCACCCTTGCTG
>JAYEPK010000356.1:0-2775 GCA_034723935.1 Thermoplasmatota archaeon | reverse complement strand
ATCCGGGTCCATAATGATACATCTTGGTGAGCTTCAGTACATGAAAGGAATGCTAAGAAAGGATACTATGACCGAGATCCTTCTGGCATATGATGAAGGAGTTGACCTTGATGATATTATCACATGGTCAGAGGGTGATGGCTTTCTGTTCAAGGATAATGTTGATCTATACAAAACCGAGGATATTCTCTCGGAGATATTCAAATTTATAGGGATAATTGATGGTTTTTCCGCAATTGTCATCACTGTGACCATGATCGTATGCCTGATATTCACCTCGACGTTGTTCATGATATCGACCAAGCAGAGATCCCTTGACCTTGCTATACTCAGAGCTATAGGTTTTCACCCGTTCAAGATCGTTCTGATAGTGATAAGAGAATCTATACTAATGTATCTGGTAGGATCCATTATCGGAATAATTATGGGTCTTGGACTAAATAGTATCCTGAACAGTAGTATTGATGGGTCCCTGGGAGGTATGTCCTCAGGCCTCCAACTATTCAAGGTTGATGAGAGGCTGATAGCCATCACTCTTTTTTCCGCATTCATCCTTTCACTTCTCTCCGCATTGGTGCCGGCTGTGATCTCCGCAAAAAGATCTCCGGTCAGGGCAATAAGGGGGGAGCTCTGATGATGTTGAAAAGGCTTCAGAGAAGATGGAAAAGGAATCTTCTCACAAGTGTCGCAATAGCAGTATCCTTTGCAATGGTTCTCTCCCTATCATCCATCTCGCTCGGGCTTCAAAGAGCATCGGAAGAGCGTTTCAAGGAGAGCCCCAGGGATATTGTCATCTCGTCAACAGGTCTTGTTCCATCAATAGAGGATTCCCACGACCTGGCATACGGATTGAGAGAGGATGAGAACATATCTGCATCGATGCCTATCCTCACAATCCTCGGTAGGCTTTCATTCGTTCGAAGTGAAGAACGGAGCGAACCCTGGGCCGACCCTCCCAAGGGTTTCATCAGCGTTGGTGATCTGGAGACCGAGACAGTAGGCATTGTTGGAGTTGTACCTGAACTGACATCTGATTTCATGTCCGATGGAAATGAGCTCTTCATTAGATCAGACATTCTGAGGTTCAAAGAATGGTTCGAGCATGAGGATGATCCTTTCTACAAGGGTAATTTCAGAGATGGATGGACGGGAGAGATCCTTCTGGACATGACGCTGATGAAAGAAAAACATCTTTCCAAGGGAGATATCGTCTACTACATTTCAGAAAACAGCAGCATTTCCTCATCATTCATCGTGGTGGGCTCTATCGAGACATCCCTTATTGGAAATGGTTTGGCCGCGGATCTTTTCGGAGGCATTGCTGTTGTCCATTTATCCGAGCTCCAGTATGCTTCTGGGAACCATGAGGTAATAACACCAGAAGGAAAAAGGGATGACCTATCCACAGCGATATATATTGATCTGGAGAGGGAGATGCTTTCCTCATCGGATCAAAGAAGAATATCTCTTGAACTTTCGAAGCAGTTCCCGGGTCTGGATGTTACCAGTAAAGAATCAAGGTTGTACAGGATAGAAGAAGAGGTAATGATACTTGAGGTGTTCTCCGTGTCAGTAGCATTGTCATCGATCTTCATTGGTGTGCTTTTCCTTTCATCGATAATGATGATCGAGGTTGAGGAGAGGAGGTCAGAGATCTCCATTATGAGGTCAATTGGTATATCAAGAAGGACCATATTCATGCAGATAGTTAAGGACTCGTTATTTCTTGCGTTTATAGGGGCCATGATCGGTCTACTTCCAGGATATTTCGGGTCAAAATTGTTGGATCTTTATTTGCAGGGGCTTTACGGGATCAGAATTGGTTTTGCCAGGTTCGAACCTTTCATGGTCATTGGATCTCTGATCTATCTTTTTCTGCTTGTAGCATTATTCTCTCTTATTCCTGCCATCAGGGCAACAACGGTTGCACCCAGGGTAGGAATGGCCTCACATTACAATAGATAATCTTATCTTAAAGTTGTATCGTTACACAAAAGGAAAGTTCCGGAGGTCAGTGTTTGGATATTGAGCTGAAAAGTATACACAAGACCTACAAGATGGGTGAGACCTTTGTAAGGGCCCTGAGGAACGTGGGTCTCAGGATCGGACAGGGTGAGCTTGTTGCGGTAACAGGTCCTTCGGGTTCCGGAAAGACCACTCTCATGAACATGCTTGGAATTCTGGACAGACCCACCAAAGGTACCATCCTAATCAATAGGAAACCGGTTTCCGAGCTATCAGAAGGGAACCTTTCAAGGATACGCCTTCTGAACTATGGTTTTGTTTTTCAGCAGTTCTACCTTCTTCCCACCCTTACGGCCTTCGAGAACGTCTACCTGCCAATAAAGGAATCCCGGAAATATGGTTCAGGTGGGAAGAAGAGGGCATTCGACCTTCTCGGAGAGGTGGGAATGGAAGATCGGGCGAACCATCTCCCATCCCAGCTATCCGGTGGAGAGCAGCAAAGAGTAGCGATCGCCAGGGCTCTGGCGAACGACCCTCCTGTTATCCTGGCCGATGAACCGACAGGGGAGCTTGACACGGAAAATTCTAAGATGATCATCGAGCTTCTCAGGAGATTGAACAGGGATCTCGATAAAACACTGGTATCAATTACTCACGACCCAGAGGTGGCAAGAAGGGCCAAGAGATCGATCAGGATGAAAGATGGTAAGATCGTATAGAGATTCGATATTGATTTGCTATGAAAATGGCATGGTTTAATTAATTCGTGCTACTACTATTTTCATCCTTATGTGTGGCCCGAAGGGTCAT
>JAYEPK010000355.1:0-2785 GCA_034723935.1 Thermoplasmatota archaeon | reverse complement strand
ATCGGCCCTAGTTCGGGAACATTAAGGTGGTTTTCACCAACAGCCGGAAACTACACCATCACAGTTACAGCAACAGATGGTGTCGAGACCATCGAACATCAGTTCACACTTACAGTGAATGCTCTGCCTGAAGTTCCTGACCAGACAACAGATACAGACTCGGACGGCATGCCCGATTGGTGGGAAGAGTTTTACGGCTTGGACCCGAACAACGAGGCAGACGCTTCTGCAGATCCAGATGGCGATAACATAACAAATCTTCAGGAGTTCAAGGACAAGACCAGTCCCAGCAAAGATGATAGGATCCCGCTTGTTGATGATACCGACGATGATGACAGTGAAGGAGAACCTGACGATAAGCAATCTTCCACAATGCTTTACGTCATAACTGGAGTCCTGGCAGTCCTGGTTCTCATAATGCTGATCCTTCTTTTAAAAAGGAGTGGTGGAAAAGAAGAATTTAATGAAGAAGAGATAGAGGAGTAAAGCCAGTAGGGAGTGCATATTTCCACGTGTGGTCCTCTTATTCACGACTCTTCGGTCGCAGTCGCTCCCTCGTCACGTTGCACTCTCACTCCGTTCGGATCGGATAACTCGCGGCTATGAGGCTCCGGGGGTTGCACCCCCTTCGACCCAAATTGCTCCTCAACTGAAAAATACTTCTATCCGGAACAACATATCATACCCGCGTCCATTGTCCAAAATTCCTAATTTCCCCCTCCTGTGCGTAGGGTGAACTGAACCACAAAAACCAGGGCTTGGCTTCGTTTTACTCAGCCGGAAGAATCCGGATATTCAGTTACTACGCAACCTGGCATAACATCTCGTACTTGATCCAGGTTGTACGATCAATGAGATCACAGTATCCGGGGCCAGGAATGCAAATTTCAACTTCATATTCCAACTTCTCAAGCCAAAATACCAGTACAGAATTCACTATCCAGTGCTTGCAGCTGTCATTTCTGATCCTTGGCGGTTGTTTCCTATTCGTGTGCTTCATCCGCCTCACCTGCTGACCTTTCTCGAAAAGATGATCAGCAGGTAATGAGAATGGGCATTATCGAGGATATCTATTCTGCTGTTGACCTCGATATCTATTAGCTTACACGCATTCTCTTAACATCCGCTTCATCAATATCGTTTTTTTTCCGTTCGATTCACCTCTTACGACCGACCCGAACAGGATCATTCATCTCCTTGATATCCGAAAGTTCCAAGGTCCGAAAGAGCCCTAATTAGCAGTAGGTAAAAAGGAATGATATCCTGAACTTCACACTACACAAATTGATAATCAACCATGAACTGTTTTATAATCTGACCCTTTTTAAAAAATCGTGGAATTGATCCCCATTCTGAAGGGCGCATCAAGCGCACAAATCGCCCTTCCGTTAAAGGAACGTATCATGAAAGGGCTCATGAAATACCATTCCAATGTGCTGAGGAACTACACGGACCCGGAGGTCGAGGTGCCGGAGGAGCTCTTCGAACTGATATCCAAGATCCCCGATTGGGAAAGGATCCTGTACGATCTTATCGATGTCAGAGAGAAACTGGAAGATGAGATCGGCGGCTATTCGATCAAGAAGGATCTCCTGCGGGGGATCCAAAAGGGATCTGATCATTTTGAATATACATGTGATATCTATACGAAAAAGATCGAACTGCTCAGCCTTGAAGAGATCGAAAAGGAGACAAGGATCAAGGACGATCTCACACCCACGTCGAAGATGGTCTTCGAGAGGGTCCTGAAGAACAAGGTCAGGACAATAATGACCAGGATCATAGGCGATATCGAGAAGTATGAGGTTGGACTGGAGGGAATAATCGTACTCAGAAAGGATGTTGTCGGTGGAGAACTTACCAGAAAGATACTTGTCAAATTACTGGGTAAGAAAAAAGTGAGCGCCAGTACGATCGAAGACGGTTCTTTGAAGATAAAGGTAAGTGCAATTGGAAGGAAATACCCATCATTTCTGGATAAACTGGCAAAAGATCCGAGATCGGTCCTGAAGTCCTCCGAGGGAAAGGACACCGGACCACAAAGAACCACGAAGAAACAAAAAAGAACGAGGTCAGGACCAACGAGATCCGGGATCGAGAAGGTCGTCTCCAACATATACGCTGCTTTCAAATAAAGACATGAACATCTCAACCTATCGGCGTCCTCTCGACCTCGAGTCCATCCCAGGTCGGATAGACCTCCGAAATGAAACAATTCTCATCAAGGTCAGGAGCGATCTCTTCCAGCACCCAAGCCGCTATCAACAATTCTCCATCCCCTGCTTCCATCAGCTCTTCCGGAACACCTGCATCACTTTCAAGCCGGGACATCAATCCTTCCGGATCTTCCGTTACAACGGTCCCCCTTACGAGCGTTCCGTCCTCTGTGTCGATCTCGAAGGGTCTTTTGAGGTTCTTTGCCATTCTCCTTAATCGATGCCTCAGCTGAATGGAATCCTTGTAGACAGATGAACAGAAATGAAGTGATGTTCTGCTTTTTGGATACTTCTTCGATATCCTGTCTATAACATCCATGGCAAGCTCCCTTGAACCTGCGACCGCCATGGAATCCCCCACAAGTTCATATCCTCGCTCCACCAACGCATCCATGTTCGTATGGCTTGCCTCCAGTTCGTTGATGTTCACGAGATCGAGCCCCTCCCTTACGGCATACTCCACCAGATGGAACAGACCCCGGGAATAGCAGCTCTTTTCACCATTTCCATCCACAACAGCAGGGATCTCGAGTCCGATTACAAGTCCAACTTCCCTCGCTTCCCGGATC
>JAYEPK010000354.1:0-2793 GCA_034723935.1 Thermoplasmatota archaeon | reverse complement strand
GGAGCCCTGGTTCCCGGATACTACATGCTCAGGGTCAATGTGACCGACAAGATAGGTGGTTATGATATCCTTGACCATATCTTCAGAATAATGGATAAAGGCACGCCTCCCCCTGAGGACATCCCTGCTTTTGACATGGTCTCCCTGGATGCCAGCTCCGGTCTCCTGTTCTTGATGGATGAAGATGACCTTCCAGAGAGGTCCACATGGATGGAATTGAAGGGGTCTGCCATATCTCAGAATATCTGGGACCATGGAGGGCAGGTACTGGAAAACGCATTTATACATGAAACGGAAAGGGGATATCTTGTAACATATGATGATAATGTAACAGACCGAGGTGACGAGTACTACATTACCAGGGGAGAGAATAGAACCCTGAATGTCTTCAATGCCGAACTCATGTCATGGCAGAGGCCCCCCTCATCATCCGATATGGATATTGAATATATGGTCCGTATCGGTTCCAAACCTTTCCTTGGAGATATCCTGAAATGGACGAATATTGGAACGGATCCCTCACTTACCAGGGATATGATAGAGGCTCCAATCGGTATTTACAGTGTCCAGGTCATGGCAACATTCGACGGCAATTACTCCAGGGTCACACAGAGCATTCTCAAGGTCAATGATCACAACATCACCTATTCCCTACCGGAAAGCTTCAAATCCTACAGGGGAAAGGGGATGGGATTCACTATCGAGGTTACCAACTTCGCAACTTACACGGACAACCTGACCATCATACTCATGGGAACCCTGGCAAATGATGATCAGGTCTATCTGGAGAGCAGTGGAAGGATGAGCGGGATCTTCTCTCTCGAATCCCAGAAGGTCTTTACCATACCGGAATCCACCTGGGTCACCATAACAATATACCCGGAAGAGGACTACACGAACGGAGAGTATTCACTGATCTTGAGAATGATCTCGGAGGACGGTGAGACAGAGATAGTAACGGAGAATATAACGATAACAATAAGTGATAGACCGAGAGATGGGTTTGGAGAGGAGATATCGGATGACCTGTACAAATTCCTTACAGACACCTTCCCGTTCCTGAGATCGATCAAACAATCTCTTCTGGTGCCCCTCTTCCTCCTTTTCGTTCTACTCTTTATTGGTTTCATCTCCACAATAGGGATACTGATATACCGGAAGAAGTTCCGCAAGGAACGCAAGGTGGATCCTTACAAGGAGCAGAGGAAGATCTACAAGGAACTGTATGGGGTGGATCCTACCGATGAACAGCTGAAGGAGATGAAAGAGAACAAGGATGGTGATGATTTCTTCAGTGATATACCGGATATCGAAGGTGAGAACAAAGGACCGGAGAAAAATAATTTCGATCAGGGCCATCTGGATTCGGAGATGAAGGACAAGTCCGACAAGGAAGGTATCCCGGACCCGAAGGTAGGATCGAACGATAAACAGGATAAGACCCTGGAAAGTATATTTCCTGAAAAGGGAGATGATGAAGGAAAACCCATTGATCCCGATAGGGACTGATACAGAAAAGGTTCGCCCATCTCTCATGGCTCAGAACATTTATATCAAACATAAGTGTAGTACCCGAAATATATCAACTGAGATCGTAGAATACCGGCTGGTCTTTCGATGGCTCCAAAGAGAAAGAAAAGAATTTCAAAAAAGAAGAGGTTAGATCAAAAACCTCCGTCAAATTCAACATTGGATAGTTTTGCAAAGATCGAGACCCGGAATGAAGGAGATCCCCTCAAAGCTCATAACAAAGAAACGGACCAGGGTGACAGGAAAAAGGACCTGACCGGTAGACCATTCAATATCATCGAAACGATCTCTACCCCAAGAGAGACCGAGATCTCCTTTCCCAAAGATGACATAAGCTCAAAAGAAGCACTCTCCTTTCTGGGTGAGATCAGGGATGATCTTGATAGAACAGGCACTGCAGGTCTCTATTTCCACAATGATATGGATGGGGTGAACGGAGGTCTCTTCATAAGACAAATGCTCCGGGAATGGTTCGATCCCGATCTCGAGATCCATGCTTCCGCACTTGATTACAAAGAGATAGATAAACTCAAACTGGACGATAATATCACATACATCTTCATTGATATGGATATTGATATCAACAAACACAATGTGTTCAGGATCGATCATCACGGACCTGAAAGGAATCTCAAGAAAATTGACAGCAGGAACTTTATCCTTACCCCTCCAGAGAACGATTACGAGTATCCTTCCACAGCCACGGCACTGTGTTGTTATCTGAAACATGTATCCAAGGGAGGGACAAGCTCCTTCTTCGATCATCTCAACAAAGGTCCATGGCATCAGGACCAGTTCACAAGGATCCTGATGCTCCTTGCGTCGGTATGCGATAATCTGTGGCATCTGAACTTCCTCATTGATATTCCGATCAAGAGATGGATCCCGGATCCCGAGGAAGAGAAATATCTCATCCTGATATCGATCTCAGCCTCGATCACACTGGGAGAAGAGGAAAGAAAGGACCGCCTGGTGAATGATCTGTTCTATTCGGATGTTGATCCGGAAAAATACCTGAACAGCATGTGTCAGAACCTGGCATCTGCAAACAATGTAATGGACTTCACAACACAGATCTCAAGGGAGGCCGAGAGGTTCTACAACCTGATCTTCTTCAATCTCACCGATTCTGTCGAACAGGCACTGAAGACCCTCGAGAGGGATAGAGAAACCTACAGGGGCCTCGTGGATTCCATGCCCCTTGATATGAAAGGGAACAGGGAGAAGATGATGGAGCTTCTAAGTACAAAGGGAGATCTCGAG
>JAYEPK010000353.1:0-2806 GCA_034723935.1 Thermoplasmatota archaeon | reverse complement strand
AGCATATCAGGGCAGGAAGAGGCAAGATGAGGGGGAGGCGTTTCAGACAGCCGAAGTCCCTTCTTATTGTTGCATCAATGGGTTCTTCCGTACTTGTGGGTGGAAAGAACCTTCCCGGCGTGAACACTATCGCTCCCGAGAACATCAATGCCGAGTCCCTTGCACCGGGTGGTGACCCGGGGAGGCTGGTGGTGTTCTCAAGGAAAGCATTCGAATCCCTCGGGGGTGAGCAGGAATGATCGAGGAGATGCCTCATACGATACTCCTTCATCCGTATGTTACGGAAAAGACCCTGAACCTCATGGAGAACCACAATTCTCTCATGTTCGTGGTCAAGGAAGGTTCGAACAAACCTCAGATAAGGAGAGCATTCGAGGAGCTGTTCGAGGTCAAGGTAAAGAGCGTTAATGTGAAGCACACGAGGTTCGGCAAGCAGGCGATAATCAAGCTTGCGGAAGGATACAGTGCCGAGGATATTGGTATGAGGATAGGAATATTCTGATAGGGGTGAACGAAGATGGGTAAGAGGATCATAACGAGAAGAAGGGGAAAAGGAACCCCGGTTTACAGGTCACCAAGTCATAGACATCTCACACCTGCCATCCTGCCGAAGATAAAGAGTGGGAGGGCAAGGGTCGTTGACCTATTCCATGACCCGGGTCATACTGCTCCCATGGCAAAGACGCTCTGGAACGATGGAACCGTGAGATACATACTCGCACCGGAGGGATTGATGGTGGGTCAGGAGGTCCTGATGGGTGAGGATGCGCCCGTCAAGATCGGGAATATTCTCCCGCTCAAAGAGATCCCTGAAGGGACACCGATCTACCAGATAGAGGGCATACCTCTTGATGGTGGCAAGTTCGTAAGGGCAGGTGGGTCCTCGGCCATTGTTGTATCCCGGGGCAAGGTAGTGACGATACAGCTCCCCTCTGGGAGCTTCAAGAACCTTTCTGGACAGTGCAGGGCCATTATCGGTATGGTTGGAGGTGGAGGAAGACCTGACCTTCCATTTGCGAAGGCAGGAAAGAAGTTCCACGCGATCAGAAGCAGGGTTCGGGCATGGCCGGCCGTTTCCGGTGTTGCAATGAGCCCCGTGAACCATCCCCATGGCGGAGGTGGTCATCAGCATGTTGGGAAGCCCAGCACTGTATCAAGGAACGCTCCTCCAGGTAGGAAGGTTGGAAGATTGAGCCCCAAGAAGAAGAAAGGAAAGAACAAGAAGAGGAGGGGGTGAGCTAGTTGGCAAGGGGAAAGACAACAGCAAAGGCAGCAAGAAGGAAAGCAAGGAAGCTCAAGGGCAGGATCGCGGCAAAGAAGAAGAAAGAGTTCCTCTACAGGGGGAAGAACCTGCAGGAACTTCAGGAAATGTCTCTTGAGGAATTCACCAGGCTCCTTCCCACAAGGGCAAGAAGGTCCCTTAACAGGGGTCTATTGGAGAAGAGCAGGACATTCTTCAAACATCTTGAGAAGGATGGTCGAACGATAAAGACCCATTCAAGGGATATGATAATACTTCCCAATATGGTGAACAAGACACTTGCGATCCATGACGGGAAGGTATTCTCGGAGGTCACGGTGACATCCGAGATGCTCGGTCATTTTGCCGGAGAGTTCGCTCCAACCAGAAAGCAGGTAAAACACACAGGTGTGGGTGTGGGTGCAACAAGATCATCCAAATACATGCCGCTGAAGTGAGGGTTGAACATGAAATATTCAATGGAATCGGATCTGGACATATCTGCCCGCGCACAGGCCCTTGAGGTCAACATCTCACCAAAGCATTCGGTGGAGATATGCAGGGAGATAAGGGGTATGGAGGTTCAATCCGCAAAGGATCTGCTTCAGGAGATCATCGACATGAAAAGACCTCTGGC
This sequence comes from Thermoplasmatota archaeon, assembly GCA_034723935.1. Classification (GTDB taxonomy): domain Archaea; phylum Thermoplasmatota; class Penumbrarchaeia; order Penumbrarchaeales; family Penumbrarchaeaceae; genus JAYEPK01. Next base: position 929 of record JAYEPK010000353.1, on the reverse strand, counting down.
CTTCAAGAGATACAAGAAGAAGGTTGGTCATAGAAAGGGTAAAGGCTTTGGTCCAGGAAGATACCCGCAGAAGGCTGCAAAAGCTGTCTTGAAGCTTCTTGATGATTGTCAGTCCAATGCTGAATACAGCGGTCTTAACACGGATGAGCTGTACATCAAGCATATCGCCGCACATAGGGGAAGAGTATACCACGGTTCAAGGCCCAGAGCACACGGCCGTGCGACCGACTGGGACACCCAGACGGTCAATATTGAGATGATAGTTGAAGAAAGGGAGGGTCAAGATGGCCAGTGAAAGGAAGTTCGTAGCCGAGAACATCAGGCGTGTCCTTCTGAAGGAATATTTCATGAAGGAGACGGAGATGGCAGGTTTCGGTGGGATAGATATTCAGAGGACCCCCATGGGAACCAGGGTAACCTTGACAGTCGAGAGGCCTGGAATGGTGATCGGTCGAAAGGGTGTCAAGATCAAGGAACTTACGAGGATGGTTTCCGAGAGATACGGTTTCGACAATCCCCAGATCGAGGTGCAGGAATGCAGGGATTCATCACAGAATGCCCAGATCATGGCCCAAAAACTGGCTCTTGCTCTGGAGCGTGGATGGCATTTCAGGAGGGCTGGACATTCTACACTCAGGAGAATAACCGATGCCCAGGTCAAGGGATGTCAGGTCAAGCTGTCCGGAAAACTTACCGGACAGAGGCACAGGACAGAAAAGTTCAAATGGGGACATATCAAGTTCTGCGGTGAACCGGCCCTGACCACGATGGAAAGGGGTTATGCAATAGCCAAGAAGAAACTGGGATTGATCGGTGTATCAGTAGATATCATGAAGCAGGATGCTCATCTTCCTGATGAAATATTGATAAAGGACCTTCCGGACCTTGGAGAGGTTGCAGAGGTAAAAGGTGAGATGCCAGGTATAGAG